>NZ_CAKKLI010000009.1:0-135584 GCF_918697855.1 Paenibacillus sp. CECT 9249
GGTAAAAACTCGATTTTTGAACTGGGTTTAGTTTGGTGTTGTCTTTTTTCCTGACTCATTGACCTGTTCCTTAAAGTAAATTTCCAATTCTCATGAATCAGGGGCTTGACATCTTACCGCTGGACTTTACTTGGCAAGTATAACATATTCGCTATAGTCTAACAATGTTAGTTTAAATCTAACATCGTTAGTTTGTACTTTTAGTTGGAAAGACGACGACGATTCGGACGATTATGAATTTGGTTCCGGTCGATGGGGGGGCCGTCCGAGTGTTCGGCCTGGAGCTAAGAGAAGAATCCTGCACTGGCGTTGCATTAACTTCTACCGCCCCTGCTCCCCAAGTTCGCGGACACAGGAGACGCTAATTGTGACAAACGACCCGATTTCGGCCAGTTTGCGGACAGGCGATCCTTTATTCGCGGCAAAAGCGTAAAAATAAGCCCTGCGATGAACGGATAACGGAACCAATGTCCGCCGAAACAGCGAATAAGCGGTTTTGACGCAAAATAACGGTCGTACGGTCCGCATAGCAATTTCTCAATGCAACGCCATTGATGAAGAGGTAAAGCATCGATTCTTATGCTTGGGATGATGTACAAAATACAACATTTTATCGATTTTCCATGCATTTTTGATGCCATTGTTGTAATTTTTACAACATTCCGGGGACAGACAAAGGGAAAATAGTCTTTGCGTAGCGATTATGTTGTATATAGTACATCATGTTCGGGCGGTCTGCCTTTTATCCTCCAACAATGTTGCATTTTATACAACATGCGTATCGATCTAACAAACAACCCTCTCTTTTGAGAGGTTTTTTTGTTTTTCCCCTTGACAAAATAAAACGGATATTATAATCTAACATTGTTAGTTTGGCTAACGATGTTAGGTTGCGATAAGCAAATCATAATAAAATGAAAAGGTGGAGACTACTTATGAACGTAATGGATTTTTCAAAAAGCGATTTGGCGAACTCGGATTTGAAGTCGGTAAGCATTCATGACGGTAGATTTAACTACAGCAATCTTCAAGGCTCCGACTTCAGTCATTCGGATTTAACGAACGCCTCTTTCAAGGGAAGCAATTTGCAAGATGCGATCTTCAATCGCGCCAATCTGACGGGCGCGCAGCTAGTGAAATCGAATTTGAAGGGCGCGAGCTTCGAGCAATGCATTTTTGACGGGACCCGGTTCACTTATTCCGACCTGTCCGGCGTATGCTTCGATCATCAGACGTTCGTCGGCACCGTGTTCGATCATGCGGAATTGAAGCATACGACGTTCCGCAACGCCACGCTGACCAATGTCTCGTTTAAAACGGATGTGGCGAAGACGGTTTTTGACGGAGCGACGATGGATAAGCTGACTTACGCACTGCTTAAAGGCTATAAAGCGGATTTAAAAAATGTAACGGTTGTTTAATGATTGCGGGGGCGGACTGCCCGAGCAAAAACTCGGCAGTCCCGTTATGCTCGTGCGGAATCGACCGTTCACGGATAAAGAGGAAGCACGATCAAAAAGCCGGCAATAAAGCAGCACCCTGCAACCGAATATAAGAAGACGGGGGAAAACGAATGTTTGAGCACGCCGGACAACGTTTAGTTTCTCAAGATCGGCAGAACCATTTCCGCATGAAATCCTTCCCCGGAATCGCTCGTCACGATAAGCCGGCCGCGATGCGCTTTGGCGATGCTTGCCGCCATAGGCAAGCCGAGCCCATGGCCGTTCTGCGCCGGACGCTTCCTTTTGGACGAATACGGAAGTTCCAAGAGCTCCGGAATATCGCCGGCAGGCACGCCTTTTCCGTCATCGGAAACGACGATGCTGCCGACCTCGCAGTCTCCCTTCGTTTCCAAAACGATATGGCAGCCGTTCGGATTATGATTTATGCTGTTCTGCATCAGATTGGCCAAGGCGCGAACAAGCAGCTTCTCGTCGCCGTAGATTTTGAGCTGCTCGTCCCGGACGATCCATTCCAATGTATATTTGTCATCCCATCCCCGGTTCAGAAACTCGGATGCGATCAGACGGACAAGCGCCGATAATCGGATCGGTTTCAAATGTAACGGCTGCATCTCGTATTCCAGCATCGAGACCAAATTCAAATCGCTGACCAGCGAGCGGAGCATTTCTCCTTGATGCCGGATGATACCGGCTTTATGCCGTTGTTCCGGCGGAACGGCCTCGCTCTCTTCCAGTTCGCTTGCATACCCGAGCATGATGGACAGCGGCGTGCGGATGTCGTGGGATATGCCGGATATCCAGTTCGAACGCGCTTCGTCTCTCGCTTTCAACTTATCATTTTTGCGCTGCATCAATAATGAAGCATTGTTGATGCTGGCCGCCAGCCCGCTTAATACGCCTTTGGGCTCGACATATTCGCTCCGCTCCTCGGCGAGGGCGTGGATTCCGCGAATGAGCGGGGCGATCGATTTGACCAGACGGGAACCGATGAAGAGCGATAAGAGGAGGGTCAGCGCCAGATTTCCGGCTACGAGGACTGCGGAACGGAAAGGCAGGCCGCTTACCCATTCCACCGGAAAGCTGAACTGGTATTTGGCGACGCTGTCCTGCGGAAATCCGACGACTACTAGCCCGCCATCGCGCTCCCATACGGTAACGGGATAATCTTGCAAATAATGGCGGGAAAACTTGGCCACATCGGCAAGAGAATAGGAGCGAGGAACTTCGTCCGGCATGTCGAAGCTCCACACCGCCCGCCCGTCGCGATCAAGCAGCATGGCCCATGCGTTGTTTTGCCTTAGCAGCTTGCCGGCTTCCTTATCGAGCGTATAGCTGCCGTTATATCGCAAACCCTCTGCAACGTTCCGTACGACCTGGCTAGGGGAATGGCTGCCATTCATTCCTCCGAATATCCATACCCCGAGAATGATGAAATTAACAATGAGAAGCGCAACCGACGTTAAGATCGTCGCTCCCACGAATCGGCGTAAAATACGGGCGGTTCCGTCCATCTTCACCCCTCCTTCGCAATCAGCTTATAGCCCAGCCCTCTTACGGTAATCAAATATTGAGGGGCGGAGGGATTCGTCTCGATTTTTTCGCGGATGCGCCGAATGTGCACCATCAGCGTGTTCTCGTATCCGAAATAATCGTCGCCCCATACCGCTTGGCAAAGCGCGTCGCTCGTCACGATCCGTCCCTTGTCTTCATAAAGCTTCAGCAGCAGGGCATGTTCTTTGGCCGTTAACGGCTGTTCGCCTTGATCGCTGCGCACCACGGCGCCTTCCAAATCGACGATATGCCCGCCAAGCTTGAAGACCGGCTGTCGTTCAACCGTCGGCGAAGCGTATGTGCGCCGTAAAATGACCATAAGCCGGAGGACGAGTTCGCGCGGCAAAAACGGTTTGACCATATAATCGTCCGCACCGAGCCCGAGCCCGAGCAGACGATCTTCATCCTCGCCTCGCGCCGAGAGGAAGAGCACCGGCATCTGCGAGAATCGGCGAATAGACGACAATATGGAGAAGCCGTCGCCGTCCGGCAGCATAATATCCAAAATCGCGATATCCGGCTTCTCGGAGCGGCATATCGCCAAAGCTTCTTCGCAGCTTCCCGCGTGAAAGATGCGGGAAAATCCTTCTTTGCGCAAAAAGCCGTCGATTATCCGGCGGATTTCCGGTTCGTCGTCGACGATGACGACTTTTCTATATTTTATATTTTGCATAGCGTTCACCCATTTCCATTATACAAGGCGTGTACGGCGATTCCACCCAATCCGCCCCGATTTCGCATATTTAAGGTTACCGTAAGGTTGCCGTCAGCTACAAGTAGGGGTGCGGCTTTATGCTGAAACCAGGCAATGTTATTACAGTAACCGATTGGAGTGAAGCGCATGAACACGATCGTATCCACCCGCAACCTTACGAAACGGTACGGGAGCGCATGCCGGGTCGATCAAGTCAATTTAACCGTATACGAAGGGGACGTGTACGGTTTCCTCGGCCCGAACGGAGCGGGCAAATCCACTACGCTGAAAATGCTGTTGGGTCTCGCCAAGCCTACAGGCGGCCAAGTGATCCTATTCGGCAAGGAATTTGAAAAAAACCGCCGCTCGATTTTGAGCCAAACGGGATCGCTTATCGAGTCGCCTTCTTATTACGGCCATCTCACCGGACTGGAGAATATGCGCGTCGTACAACGCCTTCGCAACGTTCCGGATCGGAATGTGTTCGAGGCGTTGCGAATCGTCCGTTTGGAAAATCATAAGGATAAAAAAGCGGGGCAATATTCCCTTGGCATGAAGCAGCGGCTTGGCATCGCGATGGCGCTGCTCGCTTTCCCGAGGCTGTTGATCCTGGACGAGCCGACCAACGGATTGGATCCGGCGGGGATCGGCGAGATTCGCGAACTGATACGATCTTTGCCGCAACGCTTCGGCATGACCGTATTGCTGTCCAGCCATATGCTGGCGGAGATCGAACAAGTCGCGACCTCGGTCGGCATTATTAGCGACGGCAAACTGCTGTTTCAGGGCGGCATGGATCAGCTGCGCAACCGGAGCGAAGCGCATATCGCCATCAAAACGCAAGACAACGAAACGGCGGAAAGGCTGCTGCTCGGCCAAGGATATTCGCCGGTGGCAAACGGAGACTATTTGACCTTGAAAGGACTCGGAGATCCGCAGATCGCCGAAGCGAACCGGACGCTCATTCGCGCAGGCATCGATGTCATCCGAATCGAAGAACGCCAGAAAAGTTTGGAGAGCATCTTCCTAGAACTGACGGGAAGGGAGAGAAGCTTGTAATGAAAACGGTCATGCTGGAATTTTACAAATTGCGGCGCAAACGGCTGCTCCTTATGATCTCGATGTTTCTATCCGTGGAAATCGGCTGGGCTTTCCTGTCCGTCAGCAAGTCGATGTCGCGCAATCCGGACAGTTCCGGGTGGGACGGTGCGCTCGTGATCATCGCATCCTTGAACGGCCTTTTTCTTCCGCTCATTGCGGCTGTGGTCGTTTCCCGCCTCTGCGATATGGAACATAAAGGCAATACATGGAAGCTGCTGACGGCCGCATCGCTCAAACGACACCGGCTATATTTCGGCAAATACGCTTGCGCCTGCATACTGCTGCTATTTGCCGTTATCGCACAGATGGCCGCGATTGCGGGATTTGGCGCCGTGAGCGGGTTCGGCATGCCTGTTCCGTTCTCCGAACTGTTCAAGCTGCTGGCCGGCACGATGCTGACCAATGCGGTCGTTATCGCATTGCAGCAGTGGATATCGCTTGCCGTGAAAAATCAAGCGTTCGGCCTGTGCCTCGGGATGATCGGGGGATTCATCGGCATGACGGCCGATTTATTCCCGGCTGCGGTGCGCCGTATATTGATTTGGTCCTATTATTCGGGGCTAAGCCCAGTAACTTACAATTTTGTTAATGAAACGATGGAGTTCGTTCCCCGTCAGATCGTGGCGTTCCTGCCAGCTTCGGTCCTATTGATGGGAGCGGCCGTCTATATTGCCGGAAGCGTTCACGTATCCAGGCAAGATATTCACTAGGAGGTACATTATGCTGCAAAGATGCATTTCCGCCGAATGGTTGAAATTGCGCCATTCCCATATTTGGCTGATCATGACGGCGCTTCCCGCGATTAGCGTTTTGATCGGATCCGCCAATTATTATATGAATCAAGGCGTATTGCATAACGGATGGTACAGCTTGTGGACGCAAGCGAGCCTCTTTTACGGGGAGTTTTTTTTGCCTGTCCTCATTGCTATTTGCTGCGCTTACGTATGCAGACTCGAGCATTTGAACAAAAATTGGAATATGATCATGACGGCTCCCGTCCGAATAGCCTATCTGTTTCTTGCCAAATTAATCGTCGTTGCGGCGCTCGTTTTCCTTGTGCAATTGTTCTTTGCGCTGCTTTATTATGGCGCGGGGAAATTATTCGGTTTGACTGGGGCGTTCCCGGCCGAAACGTTCGGTTGGATCGCGAGAGGCTGGCTGGCTTCCGTTACGATTAGCGCCGTACAATTATGGCTGTCTCTTGTCATCCGCAGTTTTGCCGTTCCGATCGGGATCAGCATTTGCGCCGCGTTGATCGGATTAGGCATGTACGTCGCGAAGCTCGGCATGCTGTTCCCCCATTCGTTGCTGACGATCGGCATGGGCGCAATAAGCCAGGATCGGTTGACACAGGCCGATACGATTCTATTTTTGACGATGAATACCCTCTTCCTGACGGCGGTTTCCCTGATCGCCGTTCGCAGACTCAAGAAAAAGGACGTGTCGGCTTGACCCGGAAGGGAAATAAATTGCTGCGGAAGCTTGACACTCCTCTAAGGGGAAACTTTAAGCTAGAGACAGAAGGAGGCGATCTTCATTGCTGTATACGGTTCAAGAGGTATCGGCCGTTTGCATGCGGTTACCGCTGCCGATTTTGCGGCGCAATCGCATTTTTTCCTGCATGACGATTTTCATCTGCGCATGCTTGAAGACCAGCAAACCGGATTGGCCTCCGAATCGTTTGCAACGATAGAATAGAGGAGAACACACCGTTATTTTTGGGCGGTGTGTTTTTTTGTTGCGTTGACGAATCCCGCCGATCGGCGGCGGCTCGTCTTATGCGCTTTCTTTTGCCGGTATGGGAGGTATATAATGACAGTGAATGCGACAAGCATGAAACGAAGGAAATATATGGTTCCAAAAAAGCGGCACCGTTTGGAATGGACGGGAAAATCTACGAATATATCAAGAAGGCTTTGTCAAATTTGTTAACAGATTGAAATTATGGCATGATGGAAAGAAAGGATAGGGCAAGCGGATCGAATAGTAACGGGTTCGATATGGATCAGACAGGAGGGACAGAAGATGTTTTCCATATTGGCGACGATTTTCGTCATTCAAATTGTGTATGTTTCGTTTTTTACGCTGCGGATGATTCTAACGTTGAAAGGTCAAAAGTATTATGCGGCCGCCATCAGTTCGCTTGAAATCATTATTTATGTGCTCGGCCTCAATATGGTATTGCAATATTTGGACCATGTGCTGAGCCTCATCGTGTATGCGGCGGGCTATGCGCTCGGCGTGCTCGTAGGCTCTTGGATCGAAGGGAAAATCGCCCTCGGTTACGTCACGTTGAAAGTGATCACGAACGATATCGCCGGCATGATGCCGAATGAACTGCGGAACGAAGGGTACGGCGTAACGTCGTGGGTCGGCCGCGGCAGAGACGGCGACCGGTTAGTATTAGAAGTGTTGACCAAACGGAAAAACCAGCGCAGTTTATATAAACTCATTTTATCGATCGATCCGAAAGCGTTCGTCGTTACGTTGGAACCGAGTCAACTGCATGGCGGATTCTGGGTCAAAAGCGTGCGGAAATGATTTATTTCGTGATTTTATAAACACAGCGGCTGCCGCCGGACAGCAGATGCTCGCTTCGTTCGATATGAACCTTGTCTCCCATGACGGCGCGAAACAGGTTCAATTCGTTCCGGCACAATTGGGTGCAGGCGGTTGCCGCCTCGCATATCGGGCAATGCTTTTCAACGAAGAGCAAGTCTCCGTCTTCATGCTCTGCGATTTCCGTCATATACCCTTCATTCGTCCGGATATCGGCCAGAATCTCGAGCTTTTCTCTGATTCCTTCTGTGCCGGCTAATTGGACGGCATATTGATCCTGCATTTTTTTGTTGCGAACTTCCAACAATTTCTCCAGTCCCGCCTCCCCGAAAGCCTCCTTCATCGAATCGATCAAACTGACGGTAAGATCCATATATCCGTCGGGAAACAGCCTGGCCGCTTCGGCGGTAAGGCGCCACAGCTTGGCGGGCCGGCCCATCGGGCGGCTCTCTTCGTCGTAATCGACGAGCCGTTCTTCCTGCAGCCGATACAAATGCTGGCGCACGGCCATCCCGGTTACATTCAGCTCGGATGAGAGAGCAACCGCATCCATCGGGCCGTTCTGCTTAAGAAGATGAACGATGGCTTTCCGTGTTTTTACAGACGCTTCTTTCTTCGTATCGCTTTTGCTCAACGCAATCCCCTCCTATGGCGTAGGAATGAATGCACCTCGTTACTTACATTATAAAGAAAAATATTGATTAATTCAAAAAAGAAAGCGAACGCTGCTGGAATGAAGTATAATGCGAGGTAGAAAAGGAAGGAGATACATATGAATCGCGAAAAACGAAGCGCCTTGGTTCGGTTGGCCGCCTGGATCATCTTGATCGGATACGGAGCCTGCCTGCTCTACTGGATGTTCGTCGGATTCGGCCGTACCGCGCTTTCATCCGGCGATCTGAGTTACAACTTGATTCCGCTGCGCACCATATCGGACTATTTCCTGCACTATCAATCTATCACCTTCCGAACATGGGCGATCAATATCATCGGCAATATCGGCGTATTCGTCCCGATTGGGGCCGCGATGCCGGTCGTCTTTCCGAAATGCAGAACCTATTTCCCATTCTTGGGTCGTTTCGCGGTCGCCATCGTCGTCTTAGAAACGCTTCAAACTTTCCTGCGTGCGGGAAGCGGGGATGTCGACGATCTTATTCTCAACGCCATCGGCGCCTCTGCCGGATATATATTGTACAAGCTTTACGCTCGTGCAACAAACAAAGATCCGTTGAACGAGGACGGAAATTTTTCGGCCTGAACGAACAACTGAAGGCGGTATTCCGAAAAATGACCTTCCGTTTCTCGCCGATTTTTTCATCGGATTAGGCAAAGAAGCGACGGTGAAGGAGCCGTCGGAATTGATAGACAATATTGTAAACAAGCTTTCCGAGATGATAGCCAAGTACAAGTAGCGGATTGACTTGATATTTCACTCCTCCCAACCAGTCTGTTTGTCCGGTTCGAATCATACAATGAAAGGACAAATCGATTTGGCGCCGCTTGCGCGCTCCATCTAGACAAGCGGGGGAGGAAGGCATCGGCAATGAAAACGATACGGCTTCAAATTACAGGCATGACATGTGCGGCATGTTCCGCCAGAATTGAAAAAGCGTTGAACCGGACAGAAGGGATTCGGACGGCGTCGGTCAATCTCGCCTTGGCGCAAGCGGCCGTCAGCTACGATCCCCGGTTCATCGAAGCAAAACGAATTATGCAGAAAATTGAACAGCTCGGATACGGCGCCAAGGACGAGCGGCTCGATGCGGACTCGTCGTCCGAGAACGAAGTGCAGCTATACCGCAATCGATTTATCGCCGCGGCAGTACTGTCGCTCCCGCTTTTTTGGGCCATGTCGAGCCATATTCCTTTTGTGCCGGAAGTGTGGACGCCGGCGCTCTTTCAATCCGCTTTGTTTCAATTGCTGGTTGCGACCGTGCTTCAATTTTATATCGGATTTCCTTTTTACTACAGAGCTTTCCAAGCGATGAAGCAACGTTCGGCCAATATGGACGTTTTGGTCGCATTAAGCACCTCGGTGGCCTACTTTTACAGCCACTATCTCGTGATGCGCCCCGATCATTCGCATTCGGGGGAACATCAGACGTACTACTTCGATACGATCGCCATGATAATGACGGCGGTGCTGCTCGGCAAATATTTGGAATCCGTCGCCAAGAGAAAGGCTTTGAAAGATCTTCGCATGCTATACGGGCTGCAAGTCCCGCTCATCCGCGTACTTCGCCGGCAAGCGGAGGAGTGGATTGCGGCAAGCGATCTTCGCGCAGGCGATTTGGTCCTCGTCCGGGGGGACGAATGGATTTCCGCGGACGGAGTGGTCGTCTCGGGCCAAGCGGACGTGGACGAGTCGATGTTGACCGGCGAGAGCCGAACGGTCGCCAAAGCGGCCGGGGACCGCGTATACAGCGGCACGCGCAGCGTGAACGGAAGCTTGCGCATCAAGGCGCTGACCGATGTCCAGGGAACGAGACTGGCGAACATGATCGCTCTCGTGGAGCAGGCGCAAGCCGGCAAGCCGTTCATTGCGCGCAAAGTCAATCGGGTTGCGGCCGTATTCGTGCCTGTCATGATCGTCTGTGCCGCGATCACTTTCGCGGGCTGGTACGGCGCGGATCCGACAGCGGCGCTGCAGCATGCGATGGCCGTATTGCTAGTTGCTTGTCCGTGCGCATTAGGCTTGGCGACGCCTGTATCGATATTGATTTCGACGGGACTCGCGGCCAAATCCGGCATTTTGTGCAAGGAAGGACGCGCCTTGGAGATCGTTCATCGGGTCGATTCCGTATTATTGGATAAGACCGGGACGCTGACGGAGGGAAAGCCGGCGGTTACAACGGTCTATTCCCTACAGGGGGAGAAGTCGCGCCTTCTTCGCCTGGCGGCGGCGGTCGAACAATATTCCGCACATCCGGCGGCACAAGCGGTCGCGGACGCGGCGCGCAAATCCAACCTGATCGTGCCGGATGCCGCGGAAGTGCGGGAAATACCCGGCAACGGCATGGCAGGCGTCGTCGAAGGCAAGAACGTAATGATCGGGCGCCGCGGATGGCTGCGGCAGAACGGCGTCATTGTGAACGAAGCGGATAGCGGCGAAGATGACGGTTCGACGGCGCTTTACGTGGCGATCGACGGCCGTTGGGCAGGCAAGCTGACGGCGTCGGATCGGATCAAACCGGATGCCGCGGCTGCCGTACGCGATATCGGGCGCTACGCAGAGGTAGAGATGATAACGGGAGATCGCCGTCAAGCGGCGGAGCGGGTGGCCGCTGAAACGGGGATAAGCCGCTGGCATGCGGAGATGCTCCCGGAACATAAGCTGGAATATGTGCGCAAGCTGCAGCGGAAAGGCCGCATCGTCGCGGTGGTCGGGGACGGGATCAACGACACCGCGGCATTGTCTGCGGCGGATATCGGCATTGCGATGGGCGGAGGAACGGATTCCGCCATGCAGGCGGGCGACATGGTGTTCGTGACCAATAAGCTTGCAAGCATGGCGGAAGCGATGAAGTTGAGCCGGCAAACGATGCGCAATATTCGGCAAAACCTATTTTTCGCGCTGCTTTACAACGTGGGGGCGATCCCTTTCGCCGCCTTCGGCTTTTTAGATCCGAAAATCGCCTGCGTCATGATGGCGGCTAGCTCGGTGCTCGTTGTATCCAACGCGCTCAGGCTGCAACGATTCAAATTGAAGGGGGGAGAGAGCGACGCTTACCGGTAACGAGATGATTATGGCCGCCATGTCGGGATTGGCCGGGGCGCCGCATTGCTTCATCATGTGCGGCGGCATCGTCGCCTCGTATGCATTAAGCTCCGGAAGCTCTTCGCTTCAAACCGCGCTGGCTTACAATATGGGAAGAGTGCTTACTTATGGGGCGATCGGCTGCTTTATGGGGGCTGTCGGCTCCTTTGTCAACGCAGCGGGGCTTTTTGTCGGAATTCAAGGTTTCTCCAGCATGCTTGGAGGCGTTTTTATCTTGTTATGGGCATTTCGCAAATATTCGCTGCCCTTTTCGCGCATCCGATTGCCGGGAATGAGCCGCGCGCAAACTTTCATTGGCCGCTTGCGCGAGCGTTACGAACTTCCGGCCGTCTTTCTGACCGGATTGACGCTCGGATTTCTTCCATGCGGGTTAACGTATGCGATGCAAATGAAAGCGGCGGCAGCCGGTTCATGGACGGACGGAGGCCTCATCATGCTGATTTTCGGATTATCTACGTTTCCCGTCTTGGTCTTCACCGCGCTGTCGGCCGGAAGCATTCGCAAAAAGTGGAGGAAGAGCCTGAATAAAGCCGGCATCATACTGGCTTTCGCGATGGGAACGCTATCCGTTATGAAAGGATTGAGCGCAAACGGCTGGATTCCCGCCGTACATCCGTGGTTATGGTGAGCGGCAAGGGCGGCGCCTATGAAACCACTTGAAAAGGATGGCCGACTCGAACCTGTTTGCCGCCCATGTCAACCCGAACTTCGGCCTGCCATCTTCCGCGCATGACGGGCACGCCGACAGCGGCATACGTCCCCGTTTCCCGCTCCGTAACGACGGCGGGGAAAGAGCCGCAGAACATGCCCGGCATCGATAATACGACTTGAAGATCTTGCCCGCCGACCGGTACGCCGGCCACGTCCGACACGGTGACGATAAATTCGACCTCTTGCATCGAATGGGCCGGCGCCGTATTCGCGCCGATATCGATGCGAATCGATTCGTCTATGTACAGGGTGCTTGCCGCCGCTTCTTGATTCATCGTCATGCCCAGATAGGCAAACGCAGCGGCGAGCAACAGCGCGAGCGGGATCCATACCCCGATTTTTTTCATCCCTATCCCTCGATCCATACATTCTTCTCCCATGCCTATGACGAATCGATGCGAAACATGCGAAGTTTGGTATAATAAAACCGTTAAGCGATCAGCTAAAGGAGAATGAGCGATGGATGCCAAACAGCGGGTGGCCGAAGCGGCTGTAGAACAAATCGAAGACGGCATGAAGATAGGGCTGGGCACGGGATCGACAGCATATTGGGCGATCCGGAAAATCGCCGAGAAGGTGAAGGAAGGGTTGCGGATCAAGGCGATCGCCACGTCCAAACAATCGGAGGCGTTGGCCCGGGAGTTCGGGATACCGCTAAGCGGCTTCTCCCAGATCGATGATCTCGATATTGCTATCGACGGGGCAGATGAAGTCGATTCGGACCTGAACCTGATCAAAGGAGGGGGAGGGGCGTTGCTCCGGGAGAAGATCGTCGCCGCCGCCAGCCGCCGATTTATCGTCATTGCGGACGAGTCCAAAATCGTGAAGACGCTGGGGCGTTTTCCGCTGCCTGTGGAAATCGTTCCATTCGGCATGGAGGCCACGTTGCGAAACGTACAGCAACTCGGATGCACGCCGGTCCTAAGGCGGCAAGACGGCGGCCCTTATATAACGGATAACGGAAACTATATTGCGGATTGCGATTTTGGCACGATCGAAGACCCTGCCGCATTGCATAGGCAATTGAACGGCATCCCGGGCGTGGTCGATAACGGCTTGTTCGTCGGCATGGCCCGGCAAGTGTATGTAGGATATAAAGACGGAACGATCGAAAGATTGGATAAATAGATCATCGTTGGGTGATTTCGGCAGTGGATCGAGTTGCCGCTAAGACCGCAAACGGGCAGTCGATCAGGATCGGCGTGCAAATCCGCGCAATTCGACCGTACGCGCACATTGTACGATTTTTCGGATACAATTCGCAGAACCGGTGCTCAAATCGCGTACTGCGTATGAAATTTCGAATAAAATCGACGAATTCAACCCGTGCGCCGCACATTGTGTACGATTTTTCGCATATATTATGCGGCCTCTCGCAGATTATCAAAGTTATGTACAGTGAATCGTCAGGCCCTTTTATTCAAAATCTGCAGTGGAGGAGCTCTTTTACACCTCGTTTAGATCTATTGCCGCAGCGAAGCCTGTGATAAGAGTCCATTTCATCAGACCGTAGCCGGCTGACGATCCGTCGGGCGGGCTAACGAAACGTATTCACGCTAATAGCCTGTAAATGTTCTTCTTGCCGGTGTAACGAAACTAGGACACGCTAATGAGGGGAAATCGGCGGTAAAACGGCCGATTTCCAATGAATAGCGATACGTACTTTCATTAGGATGGGAAAGTCCTCATTTTGAGTCCAATAACGATTACCAGTTTCGTAAGCGCCAAGCCAAAGCGCCGCGCAAAGCGCCTTTGAAATGTAGGACTTGTATTGCCAAGGACAGTTGCCGTCCCAATCACCATATAGAGTTTTCATGAACTCTCAGATCCGCAGCCTTTTTCGATGCAATGCCGGTGCTTGTTATTCTATTTCACAACGAACGGATGATCGTTCCGAGCGACAAGGGACAGGTCGACTATTTCCTAAATAGCCAACGGATGGCGTATCGCCGGGAACGTTCATAGGTCTAAAGACGCATTCCCGGCATGCCGACTGCTTATGACGTCGCCTGAAGTTTTTTCATGTCTTCCCGGTCGGATTGTTTGCCCTCGATTCGTCTGAACTGATGATAGTGGCGTTTGCATACGCCTTTGGCATAATGCCGTTCGTTGCAGCCTTCCAAGTTGCAAAGTCTAGGATTCGGCGATCTTCGTCTTCCCATGATCTCATCTTCTCCTTTCAAAACGGTATTTTCTCAAGTAAATGTTCTAATCCAAGATTCGAATGAATCGGTAGCCGCATATGATAAATGGTTATTATTTATTATTACGAGACAAGCTGTCCATTTATGGGGGTACCGCTTGAAAAAAATTTTTATCGGAGTGCTTGGAGATGGGGAACCGCGTTTCGAATGTGGAACCGGCTTGCTTTATTTTGTTGCAGGCCGGCTGTGTAGAACGATCGGATTGTGTGAAAAATGAAGGAAAGGTTACACATTCTAATCCGATCCGGAGCGAAACAGGAGGGTAAGGCGAAATGAATCGTCATGAATATATGTGCCAAGCGATCGAATTGGCATGCGAAAACGTAAAGGAGAAGGGCGGAAGACCGTTCGGCGCCGTCATTGTAAAAGACGGAGACGTTGTGGCGACGGGCGTCAACGAAGTGATGGAGACCCACGATCCGACGACGCATGCGGAAATGCAGGCGATTCGCGCGGCGAGCCGTGCGCTGCAAACGGCGGATTTGTCCGATTGCGTGCTCTTTGCCAGCGGCGAACCGTGTCCGATGTGTTTAAGCGCGATTTACTGGGCGAATATCAAGGACGTTTACTATTCCTATACGGAAGAAGACGCGGCGCAGATCGGCCTCAGCACGAAATACGTATACGAACAAATTGCTCTTCCGAAGGAAGAGCGCGATATTCACCTAAGACGGATGGATAAGCGCGCTTTCGCGAGCGATCCGTTCGCATTGTGGAAAAAACGGGAAACATGAAGGGGAGCACTCATGGGATATGTCGAAGATTTGCGAGCCGTTGTAGGCCATAGGCCGTTAATTCTTGTCGGTGTCGTCGTATTCATATTCAATCCGAACGGCGAGTTATTGCTGCAACGGAAGACAAGCGGCAGGTGGGCCGTCCCCGGGGGCTTGATGGAGCTTGGCGAATCGACGGAAGAGACGGGGCGAAGGGAAGTGCTGGAAGAGACCGGCCTGCGCGTCGGAACGATGAAATTGGTCGGCGTCGCGTCAGGCCAAGATCAATTCGTCAAGTTGAAGAACGGGGATGAATTGTATGCGGTTACGATCGTTTATTCGACGCATGACATTGTCGGCGGGAATTTGCAGGCGGATGGAGTGGAATCGATCGAATTGCGTTACTATCCTTTACACCTTCTGCCTGATGACTTGAACCCGAAAATAAAAACGATGATTCTGCGGCATATCGAATAAGGGATCGCGCGAATGGCCGCTTCCGTTCGCGCATATCGAAGAGGCTGTCCGCGCATTTGCCCGAACAGCCTCGCCGTATTTGATGCGATAAATATCAATGTTTGTTACTTCGGAATGATAAAAGAGATTTTGGTTCCTTCATTCGGTTTGCTTCGGATCGTCAAGCCCGTACCGTACATTTGCTTCAATCGCCGGTCCGTATTGCGGATCCCGATGCCCTGCTGATTCCACTCGGCGCTATCCAACAATTGCCGCGCCTTGTCCTCGTTCATCCCTTTTCCGTCGTCCGCAACGATAAACTCCGTGCCGTCGCGAAGATCCTTCATTCGAATTAGAACGGTTCCGCCTTCGGAACGGCTTAATGCGCCGTGCCTCACCGCATTCTCTACCAAAGGCTGAATCGTGAGCGGAGGGAGCTGCAGAAGGATGTCCGGATCGATATCCCAGAGGATCGTCAACCTTTCTCCGAATCTGGCCTTTTCGATATATAAATAGGAACGGACAAGCTCAAGCTCGCGCTCAATCGGAACGAGCCGTTTCGCATTCCAATAATCGAAGCTGATCCTCAAATAAGAATTGAAAGCGTCGATCAGGCGATTCATTTTCTGCGTGTCGATATCGCTTAAGGCGGTTATCGAATTGAGCGTATTAAACAAAAAGTGCGGTTGTATTTGCGCTTGCAAATATGCCGCTTCCATTCGGAGTCTTTCGCTTACCGATTGCTTGACTTCGTTCAGCGCCCGTACCCGATACTGCAATTCCAAGGCGTCCGCCGGCTTGGTTACATAGTCGTTGGCCCCTGACAGAAACCCGGAATAAACGTCTTCCAACCGGTTGCGGGCGGTAAGGAGCAGAATGGGAAGCTCCGAGACGGAGAAGCGCTTCCGGATGGATCGGGCCAGTTCATAACCGGACATATTCGGCATCATGACGTCGGCGATCACAAGATCCCACTGTCCGTCATTGAGCCTGGATATCGCTTCATTGCCGCTCGTCGCCGTCTCGATATAATATTCGTCCCGGGACAGTATATCGCGCAATATTTTCAGATTGACGGGATCGTCGTCTACCGCCAGAATCCGCGGCTTCGCCGCACTTTGGTCCGCCGCCTCGGGATCCTGTTCGGAAGCGGGCGTCGCTTCCGCTTCGGACGATTCGGCTTCGACCGGTTCGTTCCGCGGCTCTTCTTCTTCCCGAACGTACTCCGCGGCGATGGGCAGCGTAAAGGTAAAGACCGAACCTGCCCCTAATGTGGACTCAACATGCAGCGTCTCGCCGTGCAATTCCACCAATTGTTTGCAAATGCTCAGCCCGAGTCCGATTCCTCCCCCGGACGCGCTTCTGTCGGCATTTCCTTGTTCGTAAGGGAGAAAAATGCTCTGTTTCGTTTCTTCATCAATCCCGATCCCCGTATCGGCGACATGAATATAAGCAATGCCGTCACGCGCTTCGGCGCGCACGGAGATCGTTCCCTCGTTCGTGAATTTGATCGCATTATGCAGCAGATTGAACAAGATTTGGATCATTCTTTTCTCGTCGGCGGAGACAGGCGGAAACGATTTCGGTATATCGATCGTCAGCCGCAGCGGCTTGCCTTCAACCATAAACCGGAGCATGTCCGCTACTCCGGAGGCTACGGCCTGGACATGCACTTCCTTTCGATCCAATACGATTTTATTTTCTTTAAGCTGCGACAAATCGAGTAGGTCGTCGACCATGAGCGACATGCGGCGTCCGATCGTAATCAGCAATTTCAAATCCTCGATATTTTGTTTGTGCAGCGTATGCTGCCCGCGATGAACGACGGTTTGCGCAAGATTGATCATGCCATGCAGCGGCGTTCTCAGTTCGTGGGAAGTATTCGCCAGAAAGTCGTCCTTCCACTTCACTTCCCTTTGCAATTGTTCGGCAAGCGAGGCGGTCTGCTCGGTTTTCCGGAAATATTGCTTGAACCAGTAAGCGGCAAATCCGAGAATCGCCGCAAAAATATCGATCGGATAGAAAGAAGTATCGATCCATCCCCGACCTTTGAACGATCCCCCTAATAAACTCGAAGTAATGCTGGCGGCGGCTAACAACAAAAAGATGGCATCGTTATCTTTCCGCTTCATTCTTTGATAAATGATAAAAGGAATCGCGAAAACCGGTGCAAGCACAATAAGTGAAAAGATATAAATCTTTATGGTTAAAAATACGACTGACAGCGGGGAGCATAGAATAAGAAGCACATATGCCCCGCTTGCTATCGAGTACAAGCGCAACAGCTTGCTGTCCCGATTTTCCCAAAGAAGGTTCATGATCAGTTTCAGCATGAATACCGACGTGAGCACATAGGAAACGATCGTAACTTTGACATGCCATGCATAACTCAGCGGCAGCCAGATGAGCAACAGCTTATCGTCATCGGCGGAAACGCTGAGGGCGGCGGATATTAACAGCAGCAAAAAGTAAATGAGCCCTTTCTGCCCCCGATTGAACAAATACAAGATGGCGGCGTATACGCCATGCAGCAACAAGACGATAATCGTGACTAATTGAAACCCGACGGCATAAAGCCTTTCATTATCCGTAGCGGCTTGCAACCCGAACTTAATCGAACGGACAATACCGCCGCTGCGAGTGCGCTCGAAGTTGGCGACATGGATGACGAGTTCAATCTCGTTCGAATCGGGCGTATAAGCGGCCGTGTAGGAGGTATTCTTCGCAGTATACCGATCCGCCCGTTCCGCTGGCTGGCCGATTCTCGCAAGCAGTTTCCCGTTGGCATACATTTCGGACGAAATCTGAATTTCATTGACTAGAAATCCAAGCGTCTGTCCGTTAAGTTCTCCAATCAGGATGCGAAGCCGGTACGATCCGAAGCCTAAAGGAGCGCGGCCGTCGTCCGGAAATGCCGGACTCCAATCCCCGGGAATTTGAATATAGGTTTGGGAAGACGGCGGGGAAGGGCTGTCTGAACCCGGAGAGATGAATTGATTAGGATAAAACTCCCATTCTCCGTCTAACGTAATGGTTTGCCGATTGTCAAAGACCCAATCCCGCAAATCCAATACGCCCCGAACCGCCGCCGGATGATCCGGCGTTTTATGCAAGTGCAACCAGCCAACTCGCATAGCGATGAGGAGGAGAATAAAGATGCCGGTTATTAGTAACAGTTTTCGTTTTGACATAGTAATGTTTATTTCGACAAATTTGAGGCGTTTCCTCCTTGTACTGCGAAAGAATGATTATTTCGTCCGATCCCCCTTGTCTTGGAACGTGGTATCGTGTAACAATAGCATTATCTGACAAAAAACGAGACCGAATCTGCTAACATTGCCGTAAGGAGTAGAAGGAGGTAGGTAGAGCGTGAAGACGATCATCGTTGACGACGAGCCGCTGGCTTTGCGTAGAATGGAAAAGCTGTTGCGGGAACGGGAAGGGGACGGGCCGGCGATTGAATTGGCCGGTTCGTTTCAGGATCCGCGCATGGCGCTGGAGTTGGCTAGACGGGAAACGCTGCATCTTGCGTTTCTGGACATTGAAATGCCGGAGATCGGAGGAATGGAATTGGCGGAACGGATGTTGCAGATCCAACCCCATCTCCACATCGTATTCGTTACGGCATTTAACGAATACGCCGTTGAAGCGTTCGAATTGAACGCCCTCGATTACTTGCTCAAGCCGGTTAGTGCCAACCGACTTGGCAAGACGATGCAGCGGCTCGGCAAACGGATTGGGAATGAGAAACCCGCCGACTCCGATCAGGGAGAATTGATGTTATGCTGCTTGTCCAGTTTGCATTATGCCGACAAGAATCGCGAGCCCCAATCCTTTCAATGGCGGACGTCCAGAGCGCAGGAACTGTTTGCGTTTTTGATTCATCATTGCGGCCAGACAGTGCGCAAGGAATCGATCGTGGAGTTGCTATGGCCGAGCTATGACGCAGAGAAAACGTCCGCCCATTTACATACGACCATTTATCAGATTCGTCAGGTCATTAAGCAGAAGGAACTTCCCATTATACTCAAATATATGGACGAGGGGTACCGGCTTGAAATCGGAGAGATGAAACTGGATACGGAGGAATGGGAAAAAGGGGTGCGCCAAGCGCCGTCTCCCGCTCCGGAGACGATCGAATTGCACCGAAGTTTGCTTGAATTGTACAAGGGCGATTACTTGGCGGAGCATAACTATATTTGGGCGGAAGGGGAACAGGAGCGTCTGCGTATCGTGTGGCTGAATCACGCCAAGCAAGTCGTCGATTATTACGTTGCCGCCAAACAATACGCGGACGCTGTGCCGTTATATATCACCATACAGGAGAAATGTCCTTACTTCGAGGAAGGATATTTCGGTTTGATGAAAATTTATGCGGAACTCGGCAATTATCGGGATGTGATGAGGCAATACTTGCAACTGTGCGCCAATTTAAAAGAGGAACTGGGAATCGAACCGGGCAAGGAGGTAACCGATTGGTACGAGCAATGGAAAAAAAGCATCTAACGTTTGCCCTTCGCTATACTCTCATGCGAGACAGGTTCGTTCCCATAACAGCGTGATGACCGTTCTGCCGGATTCGACAATTGCCGCCGGCTATTTTTTTTCTTCCTTTTTCATATTGCCGTAAAGCTCGGGGATGTTGTAGAAATGCTCCCCTTCTTCGGAATGCAATCGAAAACCGTTGCGTTGGTAATCGGATCCCCCGGTTAATTTCCTATATTTTGCATCCATCTTATAATAATTCATATAGTTTTCAAAGTATGGAAACAGCTCCACGACATTCCGATTGACGGTGCCCGCGCTGTAATCCCAGGCTGCGACTCCGTATCCGTCCAGGGAGAAAACGCCCGCCGCGGCTTCGTTCATGCGAAAGAACTTGCGCAAATCGTTCTTGGAGAGCGATTGGTAATCGATCTTGCTGACGGACAGCAATTTCGTGCCGTATGTTTTTCGGTATTCCAGCAGCTTGTCGATTCTCTTTTGAAAACCGCTGCCATACGCGCTGTCGCTGTTAGGATCGCCGATATCGGTCGGCTTTAAAAAGCTTTCGATCAAAAAATAGTCTTGCGCCCCGAGAGCGGTTGGCGATCCGTCCGGGTTCATCTCTTTGTCAATCCGGTCTGCAAATACGTCGTCCGGATCCCATGCGTTAACGAATGCCGACATACTTAGCGAATGCACCGTCTCCACGGCGTAATTCAACCTTTCGCGATTCACTCCGAAATCATGCCCGGCATCGTCCAGGAAGATCCCGTCCGCTCCCATCTCCGCCCACAGCCGATATCGTTCCGCAAGTTGTTCCTTCGTATAGTTATATTTCGTTGTGACCCCCAAATCCACATATCCGAAAATGCGCGCATTCTCGTTCAACTTTTTGATCCCCGCCATGATCTCCCGCGTCGATGCCGAGTATTTATGCTGCGGTTGCTCAAGCCCCGCCGAGAATACAATATAGTCGTATTGCGCGAATATGCCTGCGGCTTTCTCTACCTCCTGCGCATCGTTAACTTGCTCGGGAATTCCGTAGTAAATAAGCAATCGATAAGGAGCGGCCTCCTTGCCGGAGCTTTGGGATGATTCTGCGGCCTTGGCCGAGGCGCCGGGAATGAAAACAATCAGCGATAAGAACAAACAAGCGAAAACATTCATCGCCTTCATATTCGTTACCCCCTTCCTATTTGCGTTTCGTTACGATTGATCCCACTTAGGCTACCATTGATATTTCCATCATGTCAATCGTTTCAATAATGTTCAGAAAATGTTTAGAAGGCTCGGTTACACTTGGATACTGTTGCAGTGTCGACAACTTTCGATCGTTCTCGGCAAGGCATAGATTACGAATTCGGGGGTTAAGGGGGAAAATGAAAGTTCTAATTACTGGCGGCTGCGGCTTTATCGGCTCTTTCGTCGCCGAACGCTTTCATAAGGAAGGGCATCAGGTTAGCATCATTGATAATTTAACTACAGGACAAACCCACCATATCTCGTTTAAACATCAATTGTATACCATGAATGTGGAAGATCCGAAATGCGAGGAAGTGTTCCGCAGCGGCAAGTTCGATCTCGTCGTGCATCTTGCCGCGCAAATCGACGTGCAGCGCTCGGTGAAACGCCCTTACGAGGACGCGCAGTCGAATATGCTCGGGATCGCCAATATGCTCAGCCTCTCGGCCAAGCATGGGGTGAAAAAATTTATATTCGCCTCGACCGCCGCCGTTTACGGCATGCAGGAAGAAGGGCTCCCGCTCTCGGAGGATACGCCGTGCGCGCCGATTTCTCCGTACGGGACGCATAAATGGTTTGGCGAGCAGTACTGCGCCAAGTGGCAAGAAATGTACGGACTTGATACGCTTTGTTTCCGCTTTTCCAATGTGTACGGACCGCGCCAGAGCGACACGGGAGAGGGCGGCGTCATTTCCATCTTCTTAAATAAGCTGATGAACGGCCAAGAACTGGTCGTATACGGAGACGGCGGCCAGACGAGGGACTTTATTTACGTGGAGGACGTCGCGGATGCCATCTACCGCGGGGCGTACAGCGATATTACCGGGGTATTTAATTTATCGACAAGTACGGAAACGAGCTTGAACGATTTGATCCGCATGCTTTCGGCCGAGAAGCAGACGGCAGGTGTCCGCTATTTGGACGCGCGGAAAGGCGACATTTATAGATCGTCGCTAGACAATACCAGATTGAAACGCTCCCTGGACTGGGTTCCGCTATATTCGGTACAGGAAGGGCTGCAAAAAACGATCGCCTGGTTCGAGCAACGCGCCGAAACCGGGCCGCAGCGCGAGAAAAAAAGATTCGCGCTGCCGGAAACGTGGAAGAAAATTCTTCCCTATGTCGAAAATATTTTTCTGTTCGCCATCGTAGCATTAGTGGACTCCTCTCTGGTTTTCCGGTACTTGTCCTTGGACTTCATGCTTTTCTACATCATACTCATCGCAAGCTTGTACGGAATCCGCCAATCGATGATTTCCGTTTGTTTGGCGATCGTTTATTACCTGTACGGGCAAGTGGCGGAAGGCCGCGAACTGTTGTCGCTCGTATACGATACGGAAGCGTTCTTCCAAGTCGCTATCTATTTGTTTTTGGGATTAATCATCGGGTATACGACAGACAAACGCAAAACAAAAATCGCTGCGGCGGACGGGAAGATGGAGACGGCGCTGGCGGATTACAATGTCTTGAAGAAGGTTTACGAAGATACGCTCGAGGTCAAGGAGCAGTTGCAGCAGCAAATCGTCAATAGCAAGGACAGTCTCGGACGATTGTACGCCATTGTCCGAAACCTGGAAAGTTTGCAACCGGAAGAAGTAGTCGGCGCGGCCGTCGGCGTAATCGAACAGTTGATGGGCAACCGTTCGGTCTCCATTTATTCCTACCGAACCAACGGTTTCTTGCGCCTCATGGTCCGGTCGAATCGGGACGATTTCCTGTTGCCGAAATCGCTGCATGTGGACGACGCGCCGCAATGGCGGACTGTTGTCGACGAACAAAACCTATTCATTAACCGCGAACTGGCGGGCCAAATGCCGATGATGGCCGCTCCCATCGTGCATGAGGGGGAAACGGTAGCCGTCATCTCGCTGCACGAAATCGAATTCGAACGTTTTACCTTATACCATGAGCATCTGTTCAAGGTGGCGTCGGAGCTTATCTCCGGTTCCTTGGCAAGAGCGTTTCAATTTGCCGGAGCGGTCCGCAGCGAACGTTACGTGGAGGACTCGGCATTATTGAATATGGATGCCATGCAAGAAATGATAGAACAAAAAGAGAAGCTGCGGAAAACCTACAATATCCATTACGCTTTGCTAGAGATTCGCGACAACGGTCCGAATTGGAGACAGACCGTCATGCGGATCGCCCAATGCTTGCGCGAATCGGATTATATCGGTCTGGATCGGAATCGGAATATCCAAGTGCTGTTGTCGAATTCGACGACAGAAGAAGCCGCCCGCGTTGCGGACCGATTGAGTTCTTCGGGCATTCACGCCGCGCTGCTTGGCAGGGATAAATCTTATGTATAAGACGGCTTATCTCATTTATGTTGGATTGAGCTTGGCGTATTTGGCTTTCCTCATCTTCAACCGCCGCCCTTGGCGCACCGATCTGACCTTGATCGTGTGCATCCCTTTTGTCGGCCTGATCGTAGCCTTATGGGCGTCCATGCCGGCAAAGCGTTCCAAGGAGGAGATGACGGATGAGGAACGGTTTGCGCATCTCGTGTACAGCGGAACGGACAACGGGAAAAATCCGCGGCAGGTCGATATCCGGCAGGAAATCAATCTCGTTCCTCTGGAAGAAGCTTTATACTATAGCGATGTGACGACACGGCGGCGCATGCTGCTCGATCTGCTGAAGACGGAAAGGGAGGCGCGTCCTGATTTGCTGGAGGCCGCCGTCGGCAACGACGATACGGAAACCTCCCATTACGCCGTCTCGGCGGTTACGGAACTGAAGCGCAAGCTGACGCTCATGCTGCAGAAGCTGGCGGTGCGTTACGAGCAGTCACCGGGCGATCCGGAGTTGTTGTTGTCGTATGCCGATGCGTTGAAACGATTCTTGGACCTCGGTTTTTTGGATCGCCATACGCAGTCCCAATACCGGCATCTGCAAACGGAGGTGCTCGAGCGGCTGTTGGAAACCGGCAAAGGGGATGTCTCGCACTATACCGATATGATTGAGGCCGAGCTTCAAGTAGGGAACGGGGACCGGGCCGAATATTGGACAGGCCGCTTCTATGAAGCGTATCCGGGCCGCGAGGAACCGTATTTGGCCGAATTGAAGCTGAGATATGAATTAGGCCAACGGGAGCGGCTTCTTGCCACGCTGCAGGCGCTGCGGGCCGCGCCGATTCGCGTAACGCCCGATGCGCTCGGCGTCATCCGATTTTGGCTGCATAACAGTGAGTGAGGCGAGGTTGACATGGGACTGCAAAAGAAAAATATATACTTCATTTTAGCGCTGGTTCTTATTCTTGGAATTGCGCTGCAAATATCGCGTCAGGATGAGCTATTGGCATGGACGGGACGACTTCAAGCCAAGACGCCGGACTCGCTTGATTATCGGGATGCGATTTCACCGGAAGAAGCCGCCTCGCTGCAGACCGATCGAATTCTTATATTGTATGACGACGATAATCCTTACAGCATTCGTTTGAAAGACAATATTGCCAGAACGTTGAAGGATATGAAACAGACGGCGGACATTATGGAGGCGGCCAAGCTGCAGGGAAGCCCGGATCGGTATCAAGCGGTCATCATCGCCATGCCGCGGCTCGGCCGGTTAACGGATCATAGCTGGCTGGCTCCTTACGTCGAACAAGGCGGCCATTTGCTGCTCGCGACCGCACCGGATTTGGACGACGTTTTGCTTGCCATTTACCGCAAATTGGGGGCCTATGACGTAGGCGAATACATATTGCCGCAAGGGGTTCGGTTTCAAACCAATATTTTAATCGGTATGAAGGGGTATGAGCTCAATAAAGATTTTATTACGAATTCATCCCTGCGCATGGATTTGGGGGACCAAGCGAACGTGCATATGACGTCGGCGGCGGGAGATCCGCTCCTGTGGGAAACGCCGTACGGAAAGGGCAAATTCGTTGTCTTTAACGGAACGATGCTGGACGAGAAGACGAGCAGAGGCTTGATTACCGGAATTACGGGGCTTTTGATTCCCGACATGCTGTATTCCATCTTCAATGTAAAGCTGGTTTATATCGACGATTTCCCTGCTCCGTTTCCGAACGGAATTAACGAAGAATTGTATCGGACCTATAAACGGAGCGAGCCGCGATTTTTTAAGGAAATATGGTGGCCTTATATGGTTCGGCTTGCCCAGAAGCATAACGTGAAATATACGGGAGTGCTAATCGAAACGTATGAAGACGACGTAACCCCGCCTTTTCTAACGCCGAAGCAAGCGGATCGAAGCAGCTTGGCGACGTTGGGCCGTGAAGTCCTTAAAGGCGGCGGCGAAATCGGGCTGCACGGATATAATCATCAATCTTTCGTAACGAGCGAGCGAATATCCGCCGCTTTCGGTTATAAACCGTGGGCGTCGGCCGATGATATGGCCGGGTCGCTCGGCGCGGCGCTCCGCTTTGCCCAAAGCGTGTTTCCGTCCAACAAGATTCAAACATACGTTCCGCCTTCCAACGTTCTCGGTCCGGAAGGAAGGGAGATTCTAGCGAAGGCGTTGCCGGACTTAACGAATATTTCGTCGCTTTATACCGTGGATGAGAAACAATTTGCCTATGTGCAGGAATTCGAGGTGGCGGAAGACGGCATCGTCGAGCTTCCGCGGCTGACATCGGGCTTCCTGCTTGAAGATTACATGTATTGGGTAAGCATGAACGGAGCTTCTTCCGTCGGCGTATTTTCCCATTTCGTCCATCCGGACGATATTCTGGATCTTAAACGCAGTTTTCCGTACACATGGGAGCAGTTGTACGAACGTATGGACCGTTTTCTGCAGTTTCAAGGCGAGCGTTACGGTTTTCTACGCAGTATGACAGCGGCGGAAGCGGCGGTAGAAGTCAAAAAGACGGCCGCGGCGCAAGTGTATGTCGACAGGAGCGAAGAAGGGAAATTGCGCGGCTATGTGAACCGGTTCAGCGGGGATCTCTACTTCCTTCTCCGTACGGACAAAAAAATCGGGGCGCTGAAGCATTGCAGCGTCAAACGGGTGGACGAGAATGTGTATTTGGTACAAGCGAAAGACGCCAAATTCGAAATCGAACTGAAGGGATCATTATGAAAATAGCGATTATTGCCGAAGGCTCCTACCCTTATGTAACCGGCGGGGTGTCCAGTTGGCTGCATACGTTGCTCCAGTCTATGCCTGAGCATGAATTCGTCATTTACGCGATCGGGGCGGAACAGAAGGATCGGGGAAAATTCAAATACGAGCTCCCTTCCAACGTTTCAGAGATTAGGGAAGTGTTCCTGGATTCTTACTTGCAGGAGGAAGGACGGCCGAGCGGACGCTATGGGCTCGATCCAAACCAAATTCATGCCTTGAAAAGCCTGTTCGTACGAGAGGACGCGCCGGACTGGAAGCAAGTATTCGATACGCTGCGAAACGCCGATATGAAATCGGTGGCCGACTTTCTGATGAGCCGCGATTTTTTCGACATTATCCATCAATTATGCCAAGAGCGGTACTTGTACGTTCCGTTTACGGAAATGTTCTGGACGGCCCGTTCCATGGTCGTGCCGCTGTTCCTTCTATTGCGCGAGCCCGTACCGCAGGCGGATCTGTATCATTGCGTCACAACGGGTTACGCGGGCGTCATCGGCAGCTTGGCCAAGCATTTGTACGGCAAGCCGATGCTGTTGACGGAACACGGCATTTACTCGCGGGAACGCGAGGAGGAAATTATTAAAGCAAGTTGGGTCAAGGGTTACTTCAAGGATCTATGGATCGATTATTTCTATAAGCTGGCGGGCTGCGCTTATCATTACGCCGACCGGGTCGTGACGCTCTTTAACCGCAACAGGGAGATTGAAATCGAGCTCGGTTGCGATCCGGACAAAATTCAAATTGTGCCGAACGGCATCGAAACGGCGGATTTTGCCGCGCTTCCGGGCAAGGAACCGGGGGATGAGCGCATCCATATCGGCGCCTTTGTCCGTATTGTTCCGATTAAAGACATCAAGACGATGGTTCAAAGCTTTGCGCTGGTGAAGCAGGAAATGCCGCAAGCTTCGTTCTACATTATGGGGCCTTTCGATGAAAACGAAGAGTATTACGAAGAGTGCGTCCAGTTGGCGGAAGACTTGGGATTGGGCAGCGAAATGTTCACCGGGAACATTCCTTTATTCTCTTACCTGGGGAAAATGGACGTACTTGCCCTTACGAGCATCAGCGAGGGGCAGCCGCTGGCCGTATTGGAAGGAATGGCGGCCGGCAAGCCGTTCGTCGCAACGGATGTGGGCAGCTGCAAGGAACTGCTGTACGGCGCGCATGACGATTACGGCGAAGCCGGAATCGTCGTGCCCGTTATGAATAGCGAACGGATCGCCAGCGCGATTCTGACTTTGTGCCGAAATACGGAATTGCGCAATCGTATGGGGGAAAACGGAAGGAAGCGGGTCGGCGAGTATTATACCAAAAAAGCTTTTATCGACGCTTATAAGTCGTTGTATCAATCATGTGAGAGGTAACCATTATGGCAGGGGTTGGATTTGAGTTAAGAAAATTGTATGAAAAGGAAGGCGTGTTCAACCGGCTGAAGGCATATGTCTTTTCGTCGGTGATAACGGTCGGACCGCTGTGCAGCTGTATGCTGGCCGTCGCCGCCATCCAATGGATGATGATCGAGCGGGGAGCGCATTACAACGAACGGGAATTGTTTTTCTCCGGTCTTGTGTATGCATTTGTTTTTTCTTATATTTTTCACTCCGCGATCGGGATGCTGATGACGCGAACGGTATCGGACATGATATACGAACAGCGCTACGGGGAAATTCTCCCCTCGGTATTCGGCGGGCTCAAAATATTGCTGCCTGCCGCCGCGCTTGGCGGGGGAGCTTTCTTGATATGGTCGCCTTTGCCCGTGTCGTACAAGCTGCCGCTTTATATTAATTTTATGGAACTGATCGTCATCTGGCATTTGACGGTTTACGTTTCGGCCATCAAGCGGTTTAAGGCGGTATTTTACGCATTCTTAACCGGTATGGCCGTCGCTTTGGCGGCGGCGTGGGGCTGGTTGTCCTGGACCAACGCGCCTACCGCGGCGGATATGACGCTATGCCTGGCCGGCGGCTGGTTGATTACGATGCTGTGGCTGCTCGGCGTCGTCAAGGAATCTTTCCGAGTGCGCGCTCAGGCGCCCGATTTCGCCTGGCTCCAAAGAGCGCGGCAATACCCGTCTCTTATCGCAGCGGGACTTTTGGGCACGCTCGGCTTATATTCGCACCAATTCGTCTATTGGCTTACCAACGGCCGATGGGTGCAGGACGCATTTTTGATGACCCCGGAATACGATGCGGCCGTCTTTTACGCCTTCTTGTCCATCACCCCAACCTTGGTGATGTTCGTCGTTTCGTTAGAAACGAATTTCTATCCGAAATGCCGCGAATTTTACGATTCGGTCCTTGGGCAGGGCTCCATCGCCGATATCGAATCGGCGCACAAGGATATTGGCCGTATGTTGACGCAAGAGCTGGTGCTGATTATGGGCATCCAGCTGGTTTGTTCCATTGTCGCGATCGCTTTGGGTATAAGGCTCTTGCCGATGGTTGGATTTTTATCCACGCAGATCGAAACGTATACAGTGCTCGTCATGGCTTTTTACGCCTTTGTTATTTACAACGTTTTGTCGTTGGTTCTGTTATATTTCGACGACCGTAAAGGCGTGCTTGCGCTGGCGGGCGCGTTCTTTGCCATGATCGTCGTCTTTTCGGCGGGCGCCGCTTTGCTGCAAGCGGATCCGAGCTTTGCGGTATTCTGCGCATCGTCCCTATCGCTGCTTTTCGCGCTCGCCAGATTGTCTTATATATTGAAAAACTTATTGTATTACACATTCAGCTCACAACCGCTAGTAATGAAACAAAAAGGGGGGATAACCGGTGAAACGGTATGATGATTCGCGCCGGCGATGGATCGCCGCCTGCTTAGGAGCCGTCATGTTGCTGGCCGGATGTTCTTCCGGGGGGCCGGGAACGCAAACATCGGGCAAAGAGCCGGTCGAACCCGTGAAGGCCGAAACCACGGCGAATATCGAAGCGTTGGCGGTCGATTACAGTCCGAAATTGGTCGAGAACCGAATGGTCTATGAGGAAGATCGAGGCGATACGATCGTCGATCTCTATTTGACGATAACGGAGACGAATATCCAGCAGAATCCGCCTGCGACGTGGGCGGAGCTCAATAAGATCACATTGAAAGAACCGTCCGAGCCGGCCGTCGTTCTGGATACGATTTTTCAAGAAGGGGATGAAACGGGACCGAAGAGCGGCATGTTCGGTTTTGACGACATCCTGCCGAACGCGACGGTGACGATCCGGGGAAACTCTACGCGACGATCGAAGCAAAAAGCTTACAAGATCAAACTGACCGAAGGAAGCGGCTTATGGAGGGAACAGAAAACGGTCAATTTGATCAAACATCCGTACGATTTGACCCGAATCCGCAATAAATTAAGCTTCGATTATTTCAAGGAAATACCCGATTTCACCAGTTTGCGGACGCAATTCGTCCGGCTGCATGTCAAAGATTTAACGGGGGGAGCGCCGAATCCGAAATTCGAGAACTACGGCCTGTACACCCAAATCGAGCAACCGAACAAATCGTTCTTGCGCACGCACGGGCTCGATCCGAACGGGCAATTGTATAAAGCGAGCTATTTCGAATTTCTGCGTTACCCGGAATCGTTGAAATTGGCCGACGATCCGACATACGATTTGGCTGCGTTCGAACGCATTCTCGAAGTCAAGGGAAGCAAGGATCACGCCAAACTGCTGCAAATGCTCGACGACGTGAACGATGAAAGACTGAATTTCGACGAAGTATTCGAAAAGCATTTCGACCGCGACAATTTTTTGACCTGGATGGCGGTGAATATATTGTTCGACAACATGGATACCAACTCGCAAAATTTCTATCTGTATTCGCCGCTCAATTCGGAGAAATGGTTCTTCCTCCCGTGGGATTACGACGGGGCGTGGGGATATACGCAGCAGAAGGGCGAAGATGTGCAGAACAGCCCGTGGCAAAAAGGCATCTCCAATTACTGGGGAAGCAAACTGCAGCATCGGTTTTTCAAGAATCCGGAAAATGTACGGCAACTGATCGATAAAATCGAGGAGTTGATGACGATCGTTACGCCGGAAAGAACGAAGGAATTGCTGGATCAATACCGGAAGGTCGCCCCGGCCGTGACGCTTAGCGAACCGGATATCGGATATTTGCCGGGGACGCCGGAAACGTACCGGAAGGAATGGGACCGGCTCATCGGACTTCCCGAGAAAAACTACCGGATCTTCCTCGAAGCGTTGGAAAACCCGATGCCGGTCTATTTGGCAGACGTCGAACGGAAGGACGGAAAATGGCTGTTCCAATGGTCCAACTCGTACGATTTGCAGGGCGACGATATCGTATACCATTTTCAGGTTAGCCGGACGCCGGATTTCGCCCAACTTGTCGAGGATCGGGACGGGCTGACCGTGCTGTCGCAACAAGTAGACACGCTGCAGCCGGGCAAATATTATTGGCGGGTATTGATTACCGATAGCAAAGGCAACCGGCAAGTCGCGTTTGACACGCTGGAAAGCCATTTATACTACGGTATACGCGAGTTTTATATATCGGGCACTGCGGCACAACCCGTTGTCATGCATCCAAGGGATATGGAAGATGAATAATGCGAAACGGATTGCGGCTGTTTGTTTTCTCGTTTGCGTAATCATCGCTGCCCTCCTATGGGCGTGGAATCAAGAGGGGGGGCAACCGCCCGAAATCTCCGTCTTGGAGAACGAGTCGGAAAAGGAGCAGGAGCGGGAAATGGCGGATATGGAGATGGCCGGTAGGGAGGAGCTTGTCTTTTCCGCCGATCCGGGTTATTTTGAGAAGCCTTTTGCCTTGGAAATCGAAGGCAGAGGGACGGATGCGGATAGCGAGATCAGATATACGACGGACGGTTCGGAGCCGGGCAAAGAATCGGATTTATATGCGGAGCCCATATCCGTAACCGAGACGGTTGTCATCCGGGCAAGAATGATACGCGGCGACGGATCGATGGGGGACGTGCGGACGGGCGTATATTTCGCCGGCGAGCGCCATTCGCTGCCTGTCGTCTCCATAACGGCCGAACCGGATGATCTATGGTCGCCCGAGGCGGGTATATTGCGTCCCGAGAACGGCGCGAAGGGCGGCGTACGCGACGATACGCGCATTGCGGCTCATATCCAATGGTATGAGCCCGACGGAACGCTCGGTTACGAAGCGGGAGCGGGCGTACGGGTGATGGGCGGCGAATCGCGGGAAAAGCCGCAAAAATCGTTGGCCCTGTATGCGAAGAAACAATACGGCCCGAAACGGTTTGAATACCCCTTCTTTCCCGAAGCGGCGAATCACCGTTACAGCTCTCTTGTGCTGCGCAACGGCGGCCAGGATTTCGGGCAAACGCATATGCGGGACGCGATCTCCGGCTTGCTGTTCCAGGATACGGAGGTCGACGCACAGTATTACCGCCCTGTTGTTGTTTATATTAACGGGGAATATTACGGTATTTGCGATTTACGCGATAAAATATCGGATAAATTTTTGGAACAGCGCCATGGAGTGAAAGCGAGCAAACTTGATTTGCTGGAATCGTCCGGTACGGTGAAGGAAGGATCGGGGGAGGCGTTCGACGCCTTGATGGAACGAGTCGAGCGGATCAGGCTCGGCCGGTCGGTCGATTTCTCCTTCGCGGAACGCGACATCGATCTTGACAATTTCTTCGATTACATGATCGGCGAACTGTACATTGCCAACGAGGATTGGCCGGATCATAACATACGCTACTGGAAGCCGCAGAAAGAGGATGGCAAGTGGCGCTGGATTTTCTATGACGGGGATATGAGTTTTCTGAACGCAGAATATCCCGCAACGGCTAAGGTCATGTCCGACAAGATGAGCAAGTACCCGTCGATCCGACTGTTTCAAGTTCTCATGAGCCAGCCTGCGTTACGCGAGCAATTTCTGCGCCGCTTTACTTTCAGGCTGGAAGGCACCTTTTCCGCCCAACGCGTTCTATCCGCGATCGAGGAAACGAAAGAGGCGCTGGCACCCGAAATGCCGCGGCATGCCAAACGATGGGGGGATTCCGTCGATCGTTGGGAAGCGGCGGTGGCCGAGATGGAAACGTTCGTACAGCGGCGTCCGCTTCTGTTGATGGAAGAATTGCGGCAAGTGTTCGGCATGACGGCCGAAGAATGGGGTCAATTCGGTTTTGCCGAGATGGAGCGAAAGCTGCGCGAAGGGTCGCAATTGATCGATGAACCGGTATATTACGGACGAAATGATGCGGAAGGCAGGGAAAGCAATGCAAGACAGACGAAAGCTGAGGCATGAATTGAAATTTTACATCCATAATCATGAATACGCAGGGCTGCGGGAACGGGTCAAATCCATATTGAAATTGGACGAGAACTCCGTCGACGCGAACGGTTACCATATCCGCAGCCTTTATTTCGACAATGTTTACGAATCGGCTTTGCATGAGAAAAACGACGGGATTCTGGACCGGAAAAAATACCGCATCCGCATTTACAATAAAAGCGACTCCGTGATCAAACTGGAACGGAAAAACAAATGGAATCAATACGTTTCGAAGGAATCGGCTTCCCTCACGCGGGCGGAAGTGGAAGCGATCCTGCAAGGGAAAACAGAAGTTATCGCCGATTCGGAGTCGGATTTGAAACGGGAATTTTACTATGCGGTACAGCACGGCTTTATGAAACCGGCCGTTATCGTCGATTATATACGCGAAGCGTACGTTTACAACGTGTCCGATGTAAGAATTACGTTTGACAAGCAACTATCCGCCGGGATTCAGTCTTTCGACATCTTCGACCCGTACTTGACGACCCGCAGCATGATCGACGGCCCGCGGACGATCCTGGAAGTGAAATATAACGAGATCGTTCCGGGCCATATCTTTCAGCTGTTGCAAATGTCGGCGCAGCAGCGTTCGACGATTTCGAAATACGCGATATGCAAGGAAAGCCGGAAAGTGTACTCCTATTAACGATGGGAAAGGGGTTGTAATCAATGGATACTACGACTTTAAATTTTTCAGATTTTTTGAAAAAAAGCGTTCTTCAATTAGAAGCGTTTAACAAAGTTTCATGGGTAGATATTTTTTGGGGATTGTTATCATCCTTCTTGATCGGCATGTTCATTTATTGGGTTTATAAAAAATGCTTCAGAGGCGTCGTATACAGCCATAACTATAATATAACGTTCGTATTGATGACGATGATCACAACGTTGATTATTATGACGATCAGCAGCAATATCGTCCTTTCTCTAGGGATGGTCGGCGCGCTGAGCATTGTTCGTTTCCGTACGGCCGTCAAGGATCCGATGGATATTGTTTATATGTTCTGGGCCATTTCGGTCGGCATTGCGAACGGAGCCCATATCTATCCCATCTCGGTCGTCGGGTCGCTCGGAGTGGGGATCGTCATCTATTGGTTGTCCCGCCGGAAAGTGAAAGACAACCCCTATTTGCTTATATTAAAATATGAGGAAAGCGCCCAGGACGAAGTATTGGTTCGTCTCCGCAAATTGCAATATGTACTGAAATCGAAAACCGTGAATAAACATTTGACGGAAATGACGGTAGAAACTCGCCTGCGCGACGACAACACGGCATTCGTCAACGAGCTTTCCAATATAACAGGGGTTCGCGACGTGATGCTGGTGAGCTATAATGGCGATTATGCGCCGTAATGGCGTTGCGTCAAGGAGAGAGTTATCGATGCCGCTATCCGAGATTCAAAGAGAAGCCCTCGAAATGGCGAAAAAACATGGCGGGCGATTGATTCGCTGGAAGGGCGGGTTTTGGACGTTTGAAGGAGCGAGGCCAAGCGGGGAACGGCATTGCGGTTCGCCGACCCCGGAATGGTACTGCACGACCAATACGGTGTTCGCTCTGGTAAGGCGCGGGCTTATGGTAATCTACAGTTCCGAATGCTGCTATGTAAAGGGAGGAACGGGAACCTAAGTCCGAGAGAAGCTCTCGTCGCGAGGTTTGCCGCGAATACGGCGCATTGGCGCTGTCCGGCGTGGAAGGGGAGGAACGATGAAAATCAGAATATGGCCGTTTGCGCTCATTGTTGCAGGAATTTTGATCTTCTTTTACCCGAAGCTTTCAGAGACGTACGACAACTACCAACAACAGAAATTGATCCAGGAATGGCAGGCAAGCTTTCAAAATATCGATCTTGACGAGCCGGATCAGGATGGGACGGAGGAGCAGGCCGATGCCCCGGTTGAATCGGATCCGGCGCCGGAAGCGCCGCCCGGGAACGCGGAGAAAGACGATCGGCTGGAGGGCATGCTGCATATCGAGAAAATCGATTTGAATTTGCCGATACTCCACGGGGCTACGCAGGAAAATATGAAAACAACCTTAGCGAGCATCGACAATACAGGACAGGCGGGGCAAATCGGCAATTACGCGATCGCCGGGCATCGAAACCGCACTTACGGACGCAACTTCAATCGGCTGGACGAGATGGAGGAAGGGGATACGATTGAAGTTGACAACGGGGAGCATAAGTATACCTACACGGTCGTGGAGAAGCTATACGTCAAGCCGGATGAAGTTTGGGTATTGGAGGGAAACGGGAAGGATAAAGAAATTACTTTAGTCACTTGCCATCCCATGGGTAAATCGACCCACCGCCTTATAATCAAAGGAAAGATGCTCGAAGATTCTTCGGCAGCAAGCTAGCGAATCTATAGAAGCCGTTCGCCCTAGGAATGGGGATGAACGGCTGTTTTTTTATCTTCTTTCATGAAATGTTCAGAAAAAATTCAGAGTCCTCCTTTATAGTAAAAACGATGCATATCGACTTGGTTCGACAGCATGAGAATGCAAAAATACCGATTTATGTCAGTTCGCAGAACATCGGCCAACTGAGTTAACCTCCAAGCTGACATGCGGAAAGGAGGAGCGTTACAAAGGACACCCGATCATGGTGTTCGCTTGTACTTTGACAATTTCATAGCGAGGTGAAGGTTTGTAATGAAAAGGAAATTGAGGAGAACGTCGTATTTTGCACTGATGGCGATGCTGCTGCTGAATCTCGCATTGCCGGCTTCGTTCATTAGCGCCAACGACGAATCGCAAGCTTCGGGAAGCCCGGCCGTGGGAAGCGTCACGGATCATGTATACGGCACGCCGTCTTTGGTGAGTCCGATGAGCGCGACGGAAATTACATACGATCTTATCCAAGGCGTGGAGATGTGGAATGACTTGCCTTTCAAGGAAGATGGAAGTCCGAATCCTGAAGCGCAAAAAATTCGGGATATTCGTCCCGGTTCGGGAGATACGGTAGTTATCGACTATTCATGGGAGCTTCCCGATGAACATCATTATTCCGATGGCGCAACCTTTACGTTCAAGTTGCCTGATAAATTTTCGGGGTTCGATGAAACAGGGGAGCTTTATGCCGAAGTCGGAGTTGTAGGAACGTTTACCATATCTTCAAACGGCCAAGTCGTTTTTACATTTAACGAGCAAATAAACGGCGGCCAGGGGTATACGGGAAACTTTTATATTTGGAGGCAATTTGACGGGTCGGCGTTGGAAGACAGCACGAAGCAAAACATCGTTTTCGACATTCCCCATAGAGATTCTGTCACTATTCCCGTCCATTTCAAACCCGACGGAAATGCTACGGTCACCAAAAAAGGCGAGGCATATAAAAATGGCAGCCCGAACTCCAGAAATCCGGACGAAATACATTGGGTCGTCGATTTCAACTTGGGCGAGGAGACGATAAGCAATGCCGTTTTCCGGGACAAGTTGCCGAATGGATTAACCGTTAATTTAGATTCGGTTGAAGTAACTGAGTTACAAGTGAAAATAAAAGGCGGAGAACCGGGGCAAGGAGCAAGCTATACTAATTTCACGAAAGACAACACAAACGATGGGTTCAAAATCGAATTCAACGGCATCATTGACAAGGCGTACCGCGTGGAGTATACGACGAAGGTTCCTTTGCCATCTGGTGGGGATGCCGATTACAGCCCACGATACAAAAATGATGTAGAAGTTTCCGGAACTGTCGATTCCAAGCCGTTTAGTCAAAAGGCAGGCGTTAGTGTACCGGTAAAATTCAATGAGCCATTGAATAAAAAGGCAAGCAAATACAATCCTTCCAAGCAAGAAATCGAATGGACAATCGACTACAATTTCAACCAGCAAGCCCTTGCTGAGGAAGAAGCGTTGCTTGTCGATACATTTGATACTACACAGCAAGAGTTGGTGCCAGGATCGTTTAAAGTATATAGCGTGACGATCGACAACAGCGGCAACGCTACGAATTCTAACCTCGTCGACTCAACCAATTATATATTTGAAGGAGTCGGCACTGGTTTTGACAAGGGCTTTAAGCTGAAGTTCAAGAACGGCGTGAACTCGGCATATCAAATCAAATATACAACGAAAGCAATAAACCGCGTCTATGAGAGTCAAGAGGTTACGAATACAGTCGAAATGTTTGGCGGTATCAAAAAAAGCGATACACAAAAGATTGGTCAAGAAGTATTTAAGAAACATAACGGAACGATCAATTATGCCGATAAAACGATCACCTGGACGATTGACCTCAATAAAGACAAGCATGAGATGACCGGTGTCGTGATTTCGGACGACTTTGCCAGCCAAGGGTTGGAATTGATCAGCTTAACGATTAGCAACTTAACCGAAGACGAGGATTATACGTTAACGATCGAAGCGGATAGCGGCGAGAACGAAGGTTTTGATAAAGGGTTTAACATCGAGTTTAAAAATACGATCACGGAACATCACACGATCACTTACAAGACCTCGTTCGATCCTACCTATTTCACCCCGGATAAGGTGAAAACTCATACGTATGAGAATCAAGCTGAGATCAAATGGAATGAGTATCCTAATCCTCCTGACACTCTGAAGTATCAAAATAAGACGGCTGTAACGGAACCGTACATGAAAAACAACGGTCATAAAGAAGGCAAATATGATGCCGTTAATAAAGTCATCACCTGGACGATCGACGTCAATTTCAACCGTCACGTCATCGATCAAGCCGTCGTACGCGATTTCTATACGAAAGGGCAAGATTTCGTTGAAGGTTCCTTGAAAGTTCATCCTTTAACTATCGCTGCAGACGGCAAAGTAAGTGTGCCCGAAGGAACTCCTGAGTTTAAAGCGTATGAATTTAATGATGCTGTTGAACACGATGGAAAAAAAGGGTTCGAATTAACCTTTAACGACCAAATCAATTCCGCTTACCGCATTACGTACCAGACGAGTTTGAAAGGGTATCCTGTTCTCAAGGAAGGTTACTCCAATCAAGCGACCTTGCATGACGGCAATGATCCAAGCAAGACACTGCTGTTCAACAAAGGAGATCAAGTTGGGCCCCCGAAAGCCGGGGAGTATGTTGCGAAAAAGCTGCCTGTTCAGGGAACGGGATCAGAGCAAGTCTATGCGACATGGACGGTTAACGTCAATTTCAGCCAATCCTATGTCGCAAAACCGAGCTTAACAGACACCTTATCGCCTAATCAAATTTTGCAGCAAGATTCGTTTCAATTGTATAAACCGGAAGTGACAACGAGCGGTGTAATCGATAGTTTGAGAAATGCAAAACTTGTCGATCCTTCCGAGTATACGATTACGTTTGAAACAAACGAAGAGACCGGTGCGGATTCGTTCACGCTAACTTTTCACAAGCCGATTGAAGAAGCTTATATTTTACAATACAAGTCGTTCATTAATGACGACAGCGGCCAAACCATAAGCAATGGGGTCACTTTTGCCGGCCATAGCGACAGCGCGGGCATCGTCGAGGGCAATAAAGACAGTAAAGTCAGCTTTACCCCAGGTGCGGGCGGCAGAACCTTCATGATCGGAACAGGATACATCAAGGTTGTGAAAGTCGACGCCGATGAACCGAAGACGAAGTTGGCTGGCGCCATATTCGAACTTCAGGACGAATCGGGCACCAATGTGCTGGAGACGCTCACCACAGATTCGAACGGCGAAGTAACGACGAAGAAAAAATACAAGTACCGCAAATATGTGCTGAAAGAAGTGGAAGCTCCATCCGGCTATCTGATTGACGAGGAGTACAAGGATGGAAAAACAATTGAATTTACATCCGACAAAACGGGCGATACGGTTCCATTCACGATCACGAACGAGAAGGGCGTTTGGGATGTCGAATTGAAGAAATACGATAAGAACGATCCTACCAAAGCTTTGGCAGGAGCAATCTTTAAACTGCAGAAAAAGAATCCTGCAGGACAGTATGTAGACGTTGACGGGGCAACGGAACTGAAAACGGATATGGAAGGGAAAATCTTCCTAGCCCACTTGGACGCGGGCGACTATCAATTCGTGGAAACGAAGGCGCCGTTAGGTTACAAGCTGGACGACACTCCGATTACGTTCCAAATCGATCCGAGACAGACCGCCATGGTGACGCGCAGTATGGCGAATGAAATCATCCGCAACGCTTCCGTCGAATTGACCAAGACGGACGAGTATGACGGTACTCCACTGGAAGGCGCGGAATTTGAGCTTCGCGATGCGGACGGAAACGTCGTAGTAATTAGCGGCGAACCGCAGAGCGGGTTAAAGACGGGCGCGGACGGGAAGTTAACCGTGAACGGCTTGGTTGGAGGCAGCTATCAATTCGTTGAGACGAAAGCGCCGGAACATTATATCCTCGATCCGACGCCGATTGAGTTTGACATTGAGGAGGAAGGCAAGATCGTAAGCGTTTCTTCCGTCAACCGGCTCATCCCCGGCTCCGTCAAACTGACCAAGGTGGAAAGCGGCCGTCCGAACGTCAAGCTGAAAGGCGCGCAATTCACGCTGCTCGACGAGCGGAAAAATCCGGTCAAAGACGCGGAAGGGAACGAACTGAAGGGGTTAACGACCGACGGTAACGGCGAATTGCTGATAACGGAGCTTATACCGGGCAAGTACTACTTCGAAGAGACGAAAGCGCCGGCCGGTTATTACATCAAAACGAGGCTGACCGAGTTCGAAATCGTTCGCAGCCAAGAGGACGAAGCGGTTGTAATCGTAGAGAATTACCGCTATACGGATAACGGCGGCGGCGGTGGTGGAGGCGGCTACGATCCTGGCCCGAGCACGCCGACCGATCCGAAACCGGGAAATCCGAAGGACCCGGAAACGCCGGGCAAGCCAAATCCGGAAAAACCGAACAAACTGGCAACGCCTGGGGAGAAAGTAAAGACGCCTAAAGAAACTCCCGTTCAAGGCGATGCGAACGTTCCGGAAGGAAGCGAAGCGAAGATTGGCAAAGAACCGGAGCATGGCAAGGTGACGATCGATCCAAACGGCAAATGGACTTATACGCCGAATCCGGGGTATGTCGGAGAGGATTCGTTCACAGTCGTCGTAACCGATGCAGCCGGAAATGAAGAGACCGTGCACTATGACGTTCTTGTAGAGAAACTGCCGGCAGGCGGAAACGGCGAAGTTTCGGCCGGCAACGGCCCGCATCCGGGACCGGGAAGCGGTTCGGGACAAACGCTTCCGAAGACCGGGGAAGACAGCCATCTCATGATGCAGTTGACCGGTCTCGGTCTTGTCGCTTTAGGAATTGTTTTCCTAAGAAGAAAACGTTCGCGTAACGCATAACATTGCTAACAATCTATTGGCCTGTTGAGTACGCTCAGCGGGCTTTTTTTCGTCGTTTTACAAGGTAACCGAACACGTGAAATCACATGAAACGTTCCCGCCCGGAGTTAAGTTCAGTTTTTGTTCAGCCCCGTATTGTAGAATAGTTCACGTTGCGTAAAACGCGAAATCGAAACAAGAAGATTCAATATCATAGGAGTGAGTACCATTTATATGAAATATAAAGGAAGATTCGTATTAACGCTTTTTTCGTTTGGAAGTTTAATGGCATTAAATATTTACTTTGGGGCGATCGGACAAATTCATCTATGGTTTGTCTTCCTTTCCAATATACTGGTTCTATTGTCATGGCGACTGGGCAAACATTACGACGAAGTAAAGTACGCATCCGAGATCGATTCGTTGACGAAGGCTTACAATCGGAGGATGGCCTTTCGCATTTTTGAGAAGCTCGTGAAGAAGGCGAACAAGAAATCGCAAAAAATCGCGCTTTTCTTTATCGATGTGGATCACTTCAAATCGATCAACGATCGATACGGCCATCATGCGGGAGACGAGGTATTGAGGCGAATCTCCGCGACCGTCCTTCAATCGTTCAAAGGCGAGAAGTACATCGTTCGTTGGGGCGGCGATGAATTCGTCATGATGATGCCTTATACGGACGAAACGGCGGTGAAACAGAGGCATAAACAAATGATGTACAACATCTCGACGCTTCGCGACGAGTTGTCCATTGATGTTACGGTATCCGTCGGTTGCTCCGTCTATCCGAAACATGGCGTCCGATTGAACGATTTGATCAATATTGCGGACAAAAAAATGATATTCGCGAAAAATATGGGAAAAACGGCGATCGGAGCGTTTCGAAGATGAGCGTCTCCGGCTCGGCCGCATCATTGAAAATACGGGGGATGAAACATGTATCGGGTTCTAGTGTGCGACGACACGGCATTTATGCGCATGATGCTTCGGGACATCGCGGAAGAATTGGGGTATGAGGTCGTAGCGGAGGCAAGCAATGGCAAGGAGGCCGTTATGCAATATTCGATGCATCGACCGGATTTGGTTACGATGGATATTACGATGCCGGAAATGGACGGGATTGGCGCGTTGAAGAAAATTAAGGAAATGGACCGGCAGGCGAAAGTCATTATGTGTTCCGCCATGGGACAACAGCAAATGGTAATGGAAGCGATGCGAAACGGGGCGACGGATTTCATTGTGAAACCGATTCAGAAGGAACGCGTTGCATTGGCATTTCAAAGAGCGATTGGCTAATTGAAGGCGGCTAATCCCGTTCCTTCCGCAACGGTCATACGATTGAAAGCGTACCTTGCTCGAATTTAAAGCAATTCCGATTGCATATTGTTGGCAGAGCCGTCACGGCTTATTTTTTTTGTCTGTTTCAACAGGTCGCGCCTGTTCTGATGGTAATGACGCTTGCAGAGACCTTTCGCATAATGTCTTTCGTTGCATTGTTCCAACTCGCAAAGTTTCATAACCGGCGATCTTCTTCTTCCCATTGTTACCTCCTCAGTAAGTCATTCTTGCTGCATGCTCTCCAAATCGGCAGGATATCGTTGTCGACGCTTCCATAATTGACGTTCAAGGTTGAATAGGTATTATATATTATTACGAGAACTTGGACATTTATATGGGGGTACCCGCGAACTATTGTCTTCTCAATATTCCTATCCATGCACGAAGCCTTCTATTAGTAAATACTCTACCTATATGAATCGAGCAAGAACAAGCGGTAATTTATGGGATACTATTCTTTCCGGAAATCTAGTAAAATAAAAAGATGCGATAACAAAGGCGGGTAGGCCGCGATCGAGAATAGAAAGATACATAATAAGGAATAAGGAGTAGAGCCGCAATGAGCAAATATTGGAGCGAAACTGTAAAATCGTTAGTCCCGTATGTGCCGGGAGAGCAGCCGAAAGACCGGAAATATATTAAATTGAACACGAATGAAAATCCGTATCCTCCGTCGCCGAAAGCGATTGCCGCCATTCAAGCGGCGGCCGACGCAGATCTAAGGCTGTATCCGGATCCGAATTGCGGCGCATTAACGACCACGATCGCGGAATATTACGGTTTGAATGCGGATCATATATTTGTCGGCAACGGGTCGGACGAAATATTGGCATTCTCGTTTATGACGTTTTTCGATCGGGAGAAACCGATTCTTTTCCCCGACATTACTTATAGCTTCTATAAAGTATACGCGAATTTGTTCGGCATCCCGGTAACGCTCGTTCCGTTAGACGACGAATTTAACGTCCCTCTGGAACGTTTGAAGGGGGGAAGCGGCGGAGGGATCATACTGCCCAATCCGAACGCGCCAACGGCCAAATATATCCCTTTGGAATCGATCCGGGAAGTGGTGGCCGGCAATCCCGATCAAGTGGTCATCATCGACGAAGCTTATATCGATTTCGGCGGGGAATCAGCTATCCCGTTAATTCATGAATTCCCGAATCTGCTGGTCGTCCAAACGCTGTCGAAATCCCGATCGCTAGCCGGTCTCCGCGTCGGATACGCCGTCGGCAACGCGCAATTAATCGAAGGGTTGAACCGCGTGAAGAACTCGTTTAATTCGTACACGCTGGACAGGCTTGCGCTGGCGGGAGCGGTTGCCGCGTTCCAAGACGAGGAGTATTTCACGGAGACGACCCGCAAAGTAATGAAGACGAGAGAGGCTGCCGTCGCCAAGCTGCAAGCGATGGGATTTCGCGTATTGGAATCGAAAGCGAATTTCATCCTTATATCCCATCACGCCAAGCCGGCTAAGACGTTGTTTCAAGAGCTGCGCAAGGAAGGCGTGCTGGTGCGGTACTTCGAACAACCTAGAATCGATCAATATTTGCGCGTTACCATTGGCACGGACGAAGAGATGGAAGTCTGTCTGCAAATATTGCAACGGTTGGTCGAACATACCGGTTAACGGATCGCGAAGGCTTTATTTCAGGAAAAAACGCCGTCCTTGCAAGAATAGCGGATCGAATGAGAGCGTCGATTAATTGCGGACAGTTTGACGTGAGAGAACGTAGTAGAAAATGTGTGTGATTTTTCGTAAACATTTACAGGATCAGGGCTCAAAATCTCGATTTGTGTGTGAAATTTCGAATAGAATCGACTGATTTGCTGCATGCGTCGCTCATTTTGTATGATTTTTCGCATACATTTTGTGGTCCCTCGCAGATTCCATAATTAGGCCTTCAGGATCCGTTTTTATGTCGCGCATGTCTAATGCTTAACATGGCGTACTTGCGGTTGTTATGCCAAGAATGATTGAGGGGCTTCCCATACATAGCGCAGCGCTACGTAAGAGAAGCCCCATGAGTTTTCAGGCTTGAGTCCCAATCCTTTAAATGCGTGTTCAAAAAGTCAACTTTTCAGCACCGAGAAGGTTGCGAGAACCCGAAGAAGGAGGAGCGGAGTGTAGGTAAAACCTACATGAGCACCGGACTTCGAGGGTGAACGCAAGATTCGATGCCGAATACGCTTCTAGATATACTTCGTGATCAAAAGAGGACTTTTTGAACAACCTCTTTAACATTCCTCTGCCTTTTCCACTGCCGGTACGGCCGTTTGCGCCGTTTGCTTTTTCTTCTGCAGCTTCCGCTTGATCATCAAGCCGACGGCCAACAGACAAGCGACTCCCAGAAGCGTATACGTGAGATAACCGTGTATCATGCCTTCCGCGGCTCTCCCGAAAAGATAGAACAGTACGCCTACCGTGTAAAACTTCACCGCTCGCCCGACGGCGGCATATCCGATCAATTTCCACAACGAAAAATGCAAACAACCGGATAAAATCGTAAACACTTTGAAAGGAACCGGCGTGAAAGATCCGATGAAAATCGCCGCTTCCCCGTTTCGATTAAATAAATTGGTTGCTGAATCGATCCAGCTTTTTTTAAGAATTTTGTAGAGGATCGATTTTCCTAACAATTTCCCCATAAAATATCCGACCGGAGTTCCGAGGAGACAGGCTAAATATCCTACCGTGGCGATCCATAATGCATTGGAAGGATCCATAAGGCCTAAAGATACTTGGAGAAAAAACGCGGGAATTGGAAAAATTACGGCATCGAGAAACGAGTGAAGAAACATGCCCCACGCACCGAAGTCCTTAAAAAAATCCATCATTCCTTGCAACATTCTGCGGGCACCCCTCACTTTGTCTAAAACCAAGATACTCTAAGCATAGATGAGAAACGGCCTTCGAAGAAACGACCTGAAGCCGCAATCTTTCCTCGACTAGAGACTAGGTTGAAACCGGACCTTAGATCGTCCTAATTTCAGTTTAACATTCCAGCTTGCGCAGCGTCCAGCCTAAAACACCCATTCTGCGGGTAAAAGTTGATAGGTGGGGAAGGGCGGGCAGTTCAATGCCGAACGGCTTGCCGATCGTATTCCTTTCGATTTCCAATTCGACACGTTTCAGCAGCCAAGGCGGATGGTGAATGTCGCCGACTAGAAGGCAGTTTGGGCGGTTCGTTTCATGCATTTGCTGCGACAAGCGAGGATGAGGGCTGGTGTATAAGCAATACCTGTCGTATAACCAGTTCTCAATCGATGCTTTGCGAATGCCGTAGGAGGAAGATGACGGCGCGAACCGGCATTGAAATTCGACCTCGGAAGCAGAAGCGCCTTGTTCCATCCGGTAGCGGCACTGAATATGAAAAGGTTCGTTCGGCACCGTAGCAACGGTCATATCCGCATAATGGTACGGCAAGCGAAATAAACGTTTCGCTCCTTCGACAATGATCCGTTTGGATGCGCCGATGCTTAGAAAGTAAACCCCCGGTGGACCCGACGCCGTTCGCACATACGTGCGAAAGTTCAATTCGTCATAATCGGAAAGGCCCGGGATGGGGGGGAGCATACGCAATCGGGCGCCTACCGTGCGGAACGGGGCGATCGAAACCCAGGCGGTACCGTCGAATGTATCGATTTCCAGGCCCGATGGGAGATAAGGGGCGATTTTCCTTGCATCGACAGGCCAATGGGCGAACAATAGATGTTCCCATGTTTGGAATATGATCCAGGGACGGCTTGGCAGCGGCGAGGGCCGATGTGCGGTATAATTCATAAGCGAATGCATCGCAAAGACTCCTTTTACATCGTAGTGTTCACGTAGCGGTTGGAACTCATTCGCATGAGCATCGTTATCTGAATTTAGTACATTAATAATTAATTGCATTAAATAATCAATATGGGGCCAAAGGTCCTATTTTTTTATAAATAGATTCATAGAGGCGTCTGTTATGGTAGAATAATTGTTGAAAAAAGAGATTTTTGCTCGAAACGCGAAACATTTTGGGGAAAGCGGCAGTCTATTACGAAGTGAGGATTTCATAGAACATCATACATCGACATAATGGGGGAGCAACTAATGAAAAAAGCTGTCTTCAGTATTATTATTTTAGGAATTGCAATTTTCATTTTCATAGAATGGCAGAAAGAGCAAAGCTTCTCTTCGGCCAATTTCGTGCCCGATTCATCCGCCGTTTCCGATCAGGGGCCGGAATCCGGATCCGATGACGGCCAAACCGGCGAAGAGACGGCAGAGCCGGATTCGGATGATCGACAATCGGACAAGCCGCTTGAACCGGAGCAGACGTCTTCCCGCAATCCAAGCGAAACAAGGGAAGCTATAACCGACCCGGATAACGTCGCAGTGCTCGTCAACAAGCAGTTCGCGCTGCCGGATCAATACGAACCGGACGATCTGGTCTATCCGGACGTGCATTTTATTTTCAAGGAAAAAATCGATAAACGAAAAATGCGCAAGGAAGCGGCCGAAGCGCTGCAGGAGTTGTTTGCCGGAGCCGCGAAAGACGGAATACATTTGGGCGGCGTCTCGGCGTACCGTTCGCAAGCTACCCAGAAGTCGTTGTTCAACCGTTACGTAGAACGGGACGGCAAGGAGAACGCAATGCGGTACAGCGCCGTACCGGGCCATAGCGAACATCAGACCGGATTGGCGATCGATGTATCGGGCAGCGACGGCAAGTGCGCGGCCTCAGATTGCTTCGCCGGCACGCCGGAAGCGGATTGGATTGCCCAACATGCGCCGGAGTACGGTTTCATCATCCGCTACCCGGAAGGAAAAGAAGCGATTACCGGTTATAAATACGAACCGTGGCATATTCGATATGTAGGAGTCGATATCGCGAAAGATATCGCGGCGCAAAATTTGACGCTGGAAGAATATTTCAACGCGGTGCCTGTTCAACAGGAAGCCAGCTAAACAATAGGAGGGCCGGTGCATTTCGGTAAGGAATGCACCGGCTTCTTTGTTCCGCCTGCGTCCGTTCGCCGTTCTATTGAAGCGGAGTCTGCTGCACAGATTCGGCGTCTTCGCGGGCAACGGTATCCGTTATATTCGGCATGTCGGCAAACGGAATCCGGTGAAACTCGCCGTAAAATTTGTCCTGATTCTCGTGCGAAACGTATCCGAGATCCACGCCTACCGCTTTGGCAAGAAACGGATCGAGCGAGCATAGATCGGATTTGGCCACGTCCGCAATATTCGTTTTGCCGAGCGAATAACAGAGCAGTTCCATCTCGCGCACGGTTGCGTTCAGAAAATGAAAGAGCGACATTTCGCTTCTTTCCACATCCAATTGCTCCGTCGCTTTGGCATTATAAACGACTAAGCCGGTAGGCGGCTCGAAAGGCAGCGTCTTCGCCGCTTGATCGCCGATCAAGGCCATGATAACGGCGGTTCCCATATAGACGGCGTTTGCGCCCAGCGCCAATGCTTTCATACTATCTCCGGGCGTAATCAAGCCGCCCGTCGCAATCAGGCTGACGTCGCGCGCAGCTCCTTTGGCGGCCAAATAATCGGCCGCTCTGGAAATGGCGAACAGCGTCGGCAAGCCAAGGTCGTCCTCCAGAATCGGCGCAGCCGCATGCGTACCGCCTTCGGCTCCGTCGATCGTCACAAAATCCACTTCGGATTCGATAGCGATTTGCAGTTCTTTCTCCAAATGATGGGTCGCGGCGAATTTCAGTCCGACCGGAACCCCGGTTTCCGCTTTCAAGCGGCGGACGAGCTTCATGAAATCTTCCTTTGTATCCACCCCGGGCAATCTGGAATGGATCACCGCATCGTCGCCCTCGGCAATGCCGAACGCCTCCCGGAATTCCGGGCCGATATTTTTGGCGGCCGTGCGCTGCGAGCTCGAGCCTTGAGCCCCTTGTCCGAGCTGGATTTCGATCGCATCCATTCGTCCATATTTCTCGGGAGTGTTGAGCCATCCTCCGCGGTTATACTGCCCGATCAACAGACCGGCCGCTGCGCGTTCTTCCTCCAATAATCCGGCTTCGCCGGTATTGGTGGCGGTCCCGATACGGGTTGCGGCTTTGGCGAGGGCGATTTTCGCATTTTTGCTGAGCGCGCCCCCGAACGACATGGCTGCAATCATGATCGGGATCGAGATGGTCAACGGTTTCTTCGCGTTTTTCCCGATTGTAACCGATGTGCCGATCGAAACGCTGTCCGGCGTCGGAAAGCGGAACAGATGAACCGGATTGAATAGCAGCTTCTCCCAAGGAGAGAAGCGGATATGGCTCCCGAGCGGCCTGCCGGGAGGAAGGCCGGTTTTGGAGCGCATGAGCGTTTCCATAAACGGAATGATACCGACTTTTTTGGACGAAGGTATCATCTCAAACAAATTTTCCGTATATTGATCGCGGGCCAGCCGTTCGACGGCTTTGTCAATGGTTTCGTTAACGACGCTTCGTATCATATTGCCGATCCACTTATACATATGCGAATCCCTGTCCTATGAAGGCTCGAAACGCTTCTGAATTTCTTCCACCTTCTGGGCAAGCGCCAAACAAATTTGTTTGACTTCTCCCAATTGGCGGGCCGCGCTCTGCTCTTCAACCGCAATTTGCGTCAACGCGCTGTTGCCGGCATTCGTAAGATCGTTAAAATGCTGTGTCTCGATCGTCGATAATGTGCCGGCTATCGTTTGAACGCGATGCAGCTCGGAATGAATGTAAGCCAAAGAGCTTGCTAAGTTCCGGTCAAGTTCGCCGTATTGTTCAGTCATGATTGTCTTCCTCCAATTATCAGCATAGATGTACCAATGTTATTATGTCTTTTTGCAATGGCGATATTCGCTTCATCTGCCAGTTCATACATATTTTGCATTTCGTTGTTCACAATAACTGTGTAATACCATGACCAGAGGAGGAAAACGATGGCTAGAAGATCGAATAGACCCGTCGTCCCGGAAGCGATTCACGCTCTTCAACAACTGAAATACGATGTGGCGCAGGAACTGGGGATTCAAATTCCCGAAGACGGATATTACGGATATATGGCGACGCGCGATACCGGCGCCCTCGGGGGGCAAATTACACGCAGGCTAATTCAAATTGCGCAGCAGCAATTGAGCGGACATACCCGGTAACACACCGCATCTTTATTTATGGCATGAGAGCATGCGTCATCGTTTCCAATGCGGAAACGACGCATGCTTTTTTTTGCGCGCCGATAGCGTAATAACGTTCAAACGTAATGAATAGGATGGTAGAGACAAGCTGCATTGGCCAGAAAGCTCGAATAGTCGAATGGGAGAGGAATGAAACGAAATCGTGAAAACATGGGAATCTACAGTGTCCATTCTAGGGATCGGCACGGCGCTGCCTCCTTACCGCATCGATCAGGACGAGACCGCGGGCAAGCTGGCGGAAGCGTTGGCAGATCGCAGAGATGCGGCGCGTTGGGCGAGAAAAATTTTTAAAAGCTGCGGGGTGGAAACCCGTTACACTTGCGAACCGAATTTGTTGGAGCCGATCGATCGCTGCCGGTATTTATCCAATCGTCCCCAAGCGGATATTCCGGCAACGGGCGAGCGGATGGAGATGTATAAACGGCAATCCGTTCCGTTAGCCGGCGAAGCGGCGGCCGAAGCGCTGCGCGACGGCAATGTGGAGCCGGCCCGAATCACTCATTTGATTACGGTAAGCTGTACGGGATTGTTCTTGCCGGGAATCGATGTCGCGCTCATGCAAGCGCTGGGGCTGGACGCAAACGTGAGCCGTATTCCGTTAACGTTTATGGGCTGCGCGGCGGGGCTAACGGCCATTCGCCTATCCGAACAAATCGTAAGAGGAAACCCTGCCTCCAAAGTACTCATCGTGTGCGTTGAATTGTGCACGCTGCATATGCAGCCGTCAAGCGCGCGCGAGGCTCTATATGCGACGGCTTTTTTCGGCGACGGCGCATCGGCTTGCATCGTGGGCGAGGCTAGTCCCGGCCAAAGGGCGATATTCGCGCTAAGCAAAGGCGAAACCGTATTGTTTCCTGGGTCGACGGGCGATATGGTATGGAATGTAGGCAATTACGGATTCGACCTATTCCTTTCGCCGCACATTCCGAAGCTTATCGGCGAGTTCGTTCCGGCCGAAATCGCCCGTTTCCTGAAGGGCAGGGCGGCGCCGGAATTATGGGCGATCCATCCGGGGGGACGGGGAATCGTCGATACATTGCAATCGGCGCTATCCTTAACGGATGCGCAAACCCGGGCAAGCCGCTCGGTGTTGCGAGAGTACGGGAATATGTCCTCCGCCACGTTATTGTTCGTTCTGCAGCGGATGAGACAATGGCTCGAAGCGGAGCGTCAGGGCCCGAAGGAAGGCATGGCGCTCGCTTTCGGGCCCGGATTAACGGCAGAGTTGATGAATATCGCGTACGTTCCGGCCGGCTCGCCCTATCCTGAGGCATTGGACGATGCTTATGTTTAACCGGTTGAAGCGGCGGGCGAGCGAACCCGAACGGATGGACGATTTCTCCAAGCGGGGCCCGGAATTAACGGAGGCGCTGCGTCATTTGCGAAGACTCAACCGGATACTGGGCGCCGCTTATCCCTCCCTTTACGGCGTCAAGCGCTTATGGACGGACGCCGGAAGACCGAAACGATTGTCCGTTCTCGACATCGGTTCGGGATCGGGCGAAATCAACCGCATCTTATTGCGGTGGGCCGACCGCAACCGGATCGACATGACGATTGTGCTGGCCGATGTAACGGAGGAGGCTTGTGAGGAAGCAAGACGAGTCTACATGCGGGAGCCGCGGGTACGGGTGATGCGGTGCGATCTGTTTCAACTGCCGGCGAGCAGCGCGGATATTGTAACGGCGTCTCAATTCGTTCATCATTTCCCTTCCGAAGATTTGCCGGAAATTGTGGAGCGTATGCTGCACGCTTCCCGGTACGGCGTCGTCGTTAGCGACATCCATCGCCATTGGATCCCTTGGCTGGCCGTCTGGCTTCTGACCCGAATCGTTTCACGCAACGTTTATATCCGCCATGACGCCCCGTTATCGGTTGCCAAAGGATTTCGCGCCGCGGATTGGAGAAGTTTGGCGAAGCATCCCGCCGTTCCGCATTTGTCGTTTGCGTGGCGGCCTTTATTTCGTTATGTGGCGCTCGTGCGGAAAGAGCTGGAGCAGGCTTCCTGCGATCATAAAGCGGACGGAGCTGGTACATTTGGGGCAACGGTATGATATCGCCATATTGGGAGGCGGCGTGGCGGGAGCTAGCATGGCAGCGGCCCTTGCGTCCAGGGGCTGGCGGACGCTGTTGATCGAGCGGCATGTCTTCCCCCGGCATAAAGTATGCGGGGAATTTCTATCCCCGGAATCCGCCCGAAGCCTCTTCTCGCTCGGTTTGGACGCGCCGGTCGAATCGCTGCGTCCGGCCGTAATGAATCGAGTCAAGTTGATCGCGCCGGGCGAATGCGAGCTCGACATTCCATTGCCCGCCCCCGCCTTCGGCGTAAGCCGGTTTGCGCTCGATCATAAGCTACATCAAGTTGCGCGGGAGCATGGCGCGGAAGTTCGAACGGGAACGACGGTCGTATCGGTTAGTCCGGACGAGCGGGGATTCCGGATTTCCGCAAGGAACAGGGACGAGCGTTATGAGCTGGATGCGCGCGCGGCGATCGGCGCATGGGGACGAAATCCGCGCCATGGGCTGACGACCAAGGCCCGGCATATGCCGCGCAACTCGTATATCGGCGTCAAGGCCCATTATGAGTCCGTAAGCGAAGAGGCGGGGGCGGCCGTCGAGCTTTATTTTTATGCCGGCGGGTATGCGGGCGTGGCGCCGATTGGAGAAGGCCGGATTAATGTCGCCGCTTTGATGACGCAGCGGGCTTTCGACGAGGCCGGCCGAACTGTATCCGGCGCGCTCGGGCATATTGCCGTTCTCAACCGCGCTTTTCGCCATAGATTGGCGGGCGCCGTTTCCGTCGAAGGCACGGAAACGGCCGTCGCGCAGGTAGAGGCGAGCCGCAAACCGGTTGCATGGGATCAATACGCCCATATCGGAGATGCGGCCGCCGTCGTTCCGCCGTTATGCGGCGACGGAATGGCGATGGCTTTGCGTTCGGTCGAATTATGTTCGCCGCTCGCGGACGGTTATTTGCGCGGACAACTTTCTTTGTCGGCATGGAGGCGGGAGTATGCCCGCTTGTTGAAGCGCGAATTTACCGGTCCGATGCGGTGGGGAAGATGGATTCAATCCGTTATGGGCAATAGGGCGGCGGCCTCGCTGGCCGTTCGATTGGGTCTGCTCGTTCCGGGCGCGGCGGCGCGTATCGTTCAAGCGACAAGATTGAGTATGCGCGAATAACCGCGCTTCGTTCATACGCTGCATAAGCATGAGCATCTTTTCATTCATCCCGGAGGACCAGTGCCATGATATATCGGATCATTTGCGGACTGTCGCTTAAATACGCCAAATCGATCATCGCGGCATGGCTTTGCGTCCTGGCCGTCTTTTCCGTATTCGCCTGGAAGCTTCCTACGGTTCTGCAGGACCACGGTTTAACGACGGACGGTACGTATGCCCGGGCACAATCCGTTCTGGCCGCCGAATTCCATACCCCCTCCGATCCGGTCATCCTCCTGTTCGAACGGCCGGAGCAAGTTTCCCGGGCCGATTTTCGCCGCTTTATCGAGCGAACTTTGGCAACGGTTCAAACCGTGGACGGCGTCGACAGAATCGTTCCTCCTTCTTCGCGTGCAGGAATGGAGCAGGATGGGGCGGCTTTTGCGCTCCTATCGTTAGGCAACGCCGCGGCGAAGAGCGATACGATCGCTCAATTGCGGCGTATGCTGCCGCAAGACGATCGAATGACGGTTCGAATGACCGGCAAGCCTGTCGTACAGGATGATGTGAATCGAACGAGCCATCGCGACTTGTTCCGGGCGGAGCTGATCGGATTGCCGATCGCTTTTCTCATTTTGTGGATTTCCTTCGGCGGGCTTCTCGCCGCTGCGATTCCGATTGCGGTTGGCATGATCGGCGTCGCCGGAACGATGGGCATCATGTATTGGATCGGCGCAAGCATGGAATTATCCATCTTCGTCTACAACGTCATCCCTATGGTTGGATTGGCGCTTAGCATCGATTTCGCCTTGCTGATGGTAAGCCGGTTTCGCGAACAATTGGCGGTTTCCGCCGTAGAACAGGCGCTGCTTACGACGATGCAAACGTCGGGCCGGGCCGTTTTCTTCTCCTCTTTATGCGTTTTGCTAGGGTTGGCGGGAACGCTGTTCACCCGCATGCCCCTTTTCCGTTCGGTTGCCGTCGGAGCGATTATCGTTGTTGCGATGTCGATGCTGTTGACGCTAACGTTCGTTCCGGCGTTTCTGTCGCTGGCGGGGGACAGGATGCGGGCGAAACGCAAGCCGCGCAATAAGGGGGGACAGCCCTGGTTCTGGTATCGCGTCTCCGCTTATGTCATGAAAAGGCCTGTTCGCATGGCGCTTATCGCCGCGGCGATCCTCATCTGCTGTTTGTTTCCTTTAACCCGATTGAATGTCGCCGTTCCGGACGCGTCCTCCTTGCCGAAGCACTTCGAATCCAGGCAAACGGCCGAAGCATTCGACCGCTATTTTGCGAAGGGGACATCGCAGCTGCATTTGATCGGCGCAAGCGCAAATTCCGCTTTGCGGCTAGAGGACTGGACGAACGCTTACCGCGCCGTGCAGCGGCTGAACCGGGATCCGAACGTGATCCGCGTCGATTCGGTATTTACGAGGCAGCAGCTGACAGCCGAAACGATGGATTTGATTTGGCGAAATCCCGAGTTGCGGAGCAAATACGGCGCCGTTCTCAATCCGTTCGTGCAAGGAAATAAAATTCTCATAACCGTAACCGTGGCGGGCGATCCGAATTCGCAACGTACGATGGAATGGGTGAGAAATTGGGAGAGCCAGCCGTCGGAATTGTCGTGGCTGATCGCAGGAGAAGCGAAATACCGGCAGGAGGTGTTCGACGAAGTCTTCAACCGATTGGGCGAAGTCATTCTTTTTATTTTCGCATCCAATTTTGTTGTTCTGTTCGTTGCATTTCGTTCGATTCTGATCCCGATCAAGACGGTTTTCATGAATTTGCTCAGTTTGGGAGCCTCTTTCGGCATTCTTGCCTGGATTTTCGAAGAAGGGCGATTCGGCATCGAACCTTCCGCGATCGCGTTAATGATTCCCGTCTTCGTATTCGGTTTGGCGTTCGGCGTCAGTATGGATTACGGGGTGTTCTTATTGTCGCGAATTTATGAAGCATACCAAAGGACGCATCACAACGAACGATCCGTAGGGGAAGGCATGGCTCTGTCCGGCAAATTGATTACGTCCGCCGCGGCGATCATGATTGCGGTCACGGTTCCTTTTGCTTGGGGCGGCGTGGCGGGGGTCAAACAGCTCGGAATCGGCATTTCCGCCGCGATTCTCATTGACGCCACAATCGTCCGAATGATACTGGTGCCCGCCCTCATGAAGCTGTTCGGCAAATGGAATTGGTGGTCGCCGGCAAAAAAATGATCGTTGACAGCCGCTATCTTCGTCTGTACAATGTGATTAATCGTAATAATTACGAATAAATACGAGATGAAGTTTGACTGGAAGCATGGGGAGGTGCAGAGATACGCGTATGCCAAGCGTGGCATATCTATTTTTTTCGTATTAAATCGTAATAATTACTATTAGAAAGCGATGAAAATTGCAGGAAAGGAACTGGAACATGATGATGACCTCCATGCGCAACGTCGTATTCGGATATGGAGACGAACCGGTCGTAGACAATGCATCGCTCGACATTTATGCAGGCGAATTCGTCGGAATTACCGGACCGAACGGCGCGGCCAAAACGACGATTCTGAAGCTGCTGTTGGGCTTAGTCAAACCTTGGAGCGGCGCCGTTCGGATGAATGCGGCCGCTTTTCCCGGAGCGAAACCCGTTATCGCGTATGTCCCGCAACAGATCGCCTCGTTCAATAGCGGGTTTCCCAGCAAAGTGATGGAGCTCGTAAGATCCGGCTGCTACTCCAGGCTCGGATTGTTCAAACGTTTCGGCCGAGACGAGGAAACGATCGTTGAGCAAAGCTTGAAGCAGGTGTGCATGTGGGAGTTGCGCCATTGCAGCATCGGCGAATTGTCGGGCGGTCAGAAGCAGCGGGTTTGCATTGCGAGAGCGCTCGCCCAGCGCCCCAATCTTCTTATTCTGGACGAACCGGCCACCGGAATGGATCAGAGGAGCAAAACCGGGTTTTACCGGCTGCTGCGCCATATGGTGACGGCCCACGGCTTTACCGTCGTTATGGTGACGCATGACGCGGAAGAAACCGAGGGGATGTTGGACCGGATCATCCGCTTGGAACGAAAGGAGGATTTGGGATGGGAATGCTTGAGTACGGATTTATGCAGCGCGCGTTTGGCGCCGGAGCAATGATCGCAGCGATCGCGCCGATACTCGGGGTTTATTTGATGCTCAGACGTCAAGCGCTGCTGGCCGATACGCTGTCCCACGTCTCGCTGGCGGGGGCGGCACTGGGCACCTTCCTTCCTTGGAACCCGTCATTTACCGGCGTTCTGGCGGCAATCGTTGGCGGTATGATCGTCGAGCATTTGCGTCGTACATATCGAACGTACCGCGAAGTGCCCGTCGCGATCGTTATGACGTCGGGGCTTGCACTGGCGATCGTTCTAATGAGCTTCGGCACGAACATAGGCAAAAACTTCAGCTCCTACTTGTTCGGTTCGATTGTCGCGGTCAACGAAACCCAGCTATGGCTCATTGCCGGCGTGGCGATCATGGGAGCCGTATATTTCATTTGCTTTAGAAGGCCGTTGTACAGTATAACGTTCGACGAAGAAACGGCCCGTATCGGCGGCGTCCGGTCGAGCTTGTTGTCATTTTCGTTTTCGGTGTTGACCGGAATGACCGTCGCTGCGGCAATGCCGATCGTCGGCGTTATGCTCGTTTCCGCATTAATGGTTTTGCCGGCGGCGCTTGCGCTTCGCGTAGCGAAAGGATTCGCTTCCGCCGTAGCGACAGCCGCCTGTATCGGAACGGCGGGCATGTTCAGCGGCTTGACCGTTTCGTACTACGTCAATATTCCTCCGGGCGGAACGATCGCGCTTGTGCTGCTGCTGTTTCTGCTTTCGGGCATCGGCGTGCAAAAAATAACGCTGCGCATCAATCGGCGCAAAAAATCGTTGCGTACGGCAATGGTTCAACAAAAACGGATCACAGGGGAAAAGGAGAGTTTGTTCTTATGATGTCAAGGGTGAAAATCGTTGCAATACTAATATTTAGCTTGATGCTCGTTATAGCGGGATGCGGCGCCAAGCCGGGAACCGGAACCGGCGCCGCGGATCGAAAGACGCCGGTCTCTTCGCCGGAAAACGGCGCGGAGACCGGGAATCGAGGCAAGCTCAACGTTCTGGTTAGTTTTTATCCGATGTACGAGTTTGCGAAACAGGTAGCCGGCGATTTGGCCGATGTGGAAATGCTCGTCCCGGCAGGGGTCGAGCCGCATGATTGGGAACCGACGCCGCAACATATGAAAAAAATAGCCGAGTCCGACGTGCTTGTATACAACGGAGCGGGAATGGAGGGCTGGATCGACCGGGTATTGTCCACGGTCGGCAGCGGCAACCGAATCGATGTGGAAGCGAGCAAAGGGATTGAGATGATGGAAGGATCCGGGCATGGGCACGCTCATCATCATGACGATCATGAGCACGGACACGATCACAGTCATGGAGATCATGAGCACGGCGAAGACGCGGATTCGCATACGCATGAAGCGCATGACGATCATGGCGAAACGGATGGTCATGCACATGAACACGAATCGGACGCAAATCATTCGCATCACGATAATGGCGGACTCGACCCGCATGTTTGGCTGTCTCCGGCTCTTGCCGCTATAGAAGTGCGCAATATTGAACAAGCGCTGTCTCAAGCGGCTCCGGAACATAAAGACGAATTTGCGAAAAATGCCGATGCCTATGTGGCGGAGCTGGAGCGGCTGGATCAAGATTACCGCCAGGCACTAAGCGGTACGAAGCGTAAAGATTTTATTACGCAGCACGCGGCTTTCGGTTATTTGGCGAAAGAATACGGATTGACCCAAGTGCCGATTGCCGGCTTGTCGCCGGATCAAGAGCCTTCGGCGGAGCAAATGGCCGAAATCGTCGCGTTTGCGAAAGAGCATAACATAACGACGGTCTTCTTCGAATCGTTCGTTTCTTCCAAAGTCGCGGAAGCGATCGCAAGCGAGATTGGCGCCAAAACCGCGGTATTGCATACGATAGAAAGCATTTCGGAAGAGGATCGAGCGAACAATGCGGATTATATCGGTCTGATGCGCCAAAACCTCGAAGCCTTGCAGAAGGCGTTGAACGAATGATGTTTCCCTCATGACGGAGGGAGCGGCATAGCAACCTAAATCGAACGGCGGAACCGGACTTTTCGCGTCATGCGAAAAGCCCGGTTTTTGCTTGCAATTTCATGTTCCATCCGCCATCATAATGAATAATACGTGATGAATTCGCTGCCCGAGCGATGCAGCGGATAGGACGGAGGAATCATGAGGATGCATCGTATCGACTTGAATTGCGATCTTGGGGAAAGTTTTGGCGCTTATCGTCTCGGCGTCGACGAAGCCGTTCTCCCGTTTATGACTTCGGCCAATATCGCATGCGGGTTTCATGCCGGCGATCCGGGCGTGATGCGAAGCACGGTCCGGCTTGCCTTGCAATATGAAGTGGCCATCGGCGCGCATCCGGGACTGCCCGACTTATCCGGGTTCGGCCGCCGATATATGGAAATTTCGCCGCAAGAGGCGTACGAAATGGTCGTGTACCAGATCGGCGCGCTTGCCGCCTTCGTCAAATCGGAAGGCGGCCGGATGCGGCATGTGAAGCCGCACGGTGCTCTCTACAATATGGCGGCCAAGAGAAGGGATCTGGCCGATGCGATCGCGGAAGCGGTCTATCGGGTAGACCCGGAACTGACGCTGTTCGGGCTGTCCGGCAGCGAATCGATCAAGGCGGGGGAACGGCTCGGTTTGCAAACCGCTCATGAAGTATTCGCAGACCGTACGTATCAGGAAGACGGCTCGCTAACGCCGAGAACGTTGGCTGACGCCTTGGTGACAGACGCGCAGCAGGCCGCATCGCGCGTCGTGCGAATGGTCAAGGAAGGGAAGGTCGCAACGCGGAACGGCAACGATATTGCGCTGCAAGCCGATACGGTTTGCATTCACGGCGACGGCGCGCATGCCGCGCGGCTCGCCGAGCAAATCCGCATCGCTTGCGAACATGCGGGCATTTCCGTCAAGGCGGCGGGATCGAGCGCTCTCTCGCAGCATCCGTTACCATGAATGTCGGGGGTGAGGGAAGTGGAGAACATCATATCTAACACGGCATGCGCGATGGATATTTTTCCGTTGGGAGAAACGGCCGTTCGGGTCGTATTCGGCGATCGGATCCATCCGGATATTCACCGCCATGTCGAAACGTTTGCGAAATGTTTGGACCGTAACGGGTTTCCGGGCATGATCGAATACGTTCCGTCCTACTGCGCCATCACCGTCTTTTATCAACCGGATATCGCAGCAGGTGCGGCGTCCGCGGACGATCGCTTGCATGATCGCGCCGCTTCGGACATCGTCGCGGCTTGGTTAAGACAAATGGGCGCGCTTGCGAACGGCAATGCGCCGGAGCGGCCCGTCACGGTGGAAATTCCGGTCTGTTACGGGGGATCGTTCGGTCCCGATCTGGAAGCGGTGGCCGCCTACCACCAAATGAGCGCGGATGAAGTCATTTCCGTCCATGCGGGCGGACAATACCTAGTCTATACGATCGGATTCGCTCCGGGCTTTCCTTATTTGGGCGGTTTGCCCGAACGGATCGCTACGCCGCGGCGCCCGACTCCCCGCGTTTCGGTCGCGCCGGGATCGGTCGGAATCGGAGGAAGCCAGACGGGAATTTATCCGATCTCCACTCCGGGCGGTTGGCAGTTGATCGGCCGTACGCCGGCGGCGCTGTTCCGTCCGGAATTACAGCCTCCCAGTCTTCTGCAAGCGGGGAATATCGTCAAATTTCGCCCGATTTCCCCTGAAGAGTACGAGGCTTACGAGGAGGGGGGCATATGAGCGTCACCGTCCTTCGTCCCGGTCTTCTGACCAGCATTCAAGATGCAGGGAGATACGGCTACCGTAAGTTCGGAATGCCGGTCGGCGGCGCCATGGATCCCTATTCTTTGCGGATTGCCAACTTGCTCGTCGGGAACGACGAGCGGGAGGCGGCGCTGGAAGCGACGTTAATCGGGCCTGCTTTGCGGTTCGAGCAAGATGCGTTGCTCGCGGTTGCCGGGGGCGATCTGTCGCCGACCGTCGACGGGATGAAGCTCCCGATGTGGAGGCCGGTCATCGTGAAAGGCGGGAGCGTGCTGCGGTTCGGCCCCTGCAAGTCAGGCTGCAGAGCGTATGTGGCGGTTGCGGGAGGGTTCCGCATTCCTGAAGTCATGGGAAGCAAGAGCACCTATCTCCGGGGCGGCATTGGCGGCTTTCACGGCCGGGCGCTGCAAGAGGGCGACGTTATCGGCCTGAACGCCCCGGAACAAGCCCGTTCCGTCGCGCCCGCCGCTTTCGATTCGCTTCGTTCGACCGCGTGGTTTGCGGGATGGAACCGCATGCCGCACCATTCGGAGCATATTACGGTACGGGCGATGCGCGGCGATCATTACGCGCATTTCGACGCCGATAGCAGGCTGCGGTTTTTCGACCGGCCGTTCCAAGTCGAGCCGCAATCCGATCGAATGGGCTGCCGGTTGTCGGGATCGAGTTTGCAGTTGGCGGAACCGATCGAAGTGATCTCCGAAGCGGTCGCGGTCGGAACCGTGCAAGCGCCCCCGGACGGCCATCCGATCGTTTTGCTCGCGGACAGCCAGACGATCGGGGGATATCCGCGAATTGCGCAAATCGCAGCGGCGGACTTACCGCTTATTGCCCAGGCGAAGCCGGGAACAAGGATCCGATTTCAAGAGATTTCGGTGCGGGAAGCGGAAAGGCTGTACCGCCTGAAGGAATACGAAATTCGCATCATTCGGGCAGGCATTCGGATGAAAAGACTCGGGCAGAAGTTTTTCTCAATGCAAAACTAGACCAAGGATCGCGGAAAGTGAGGCGCCAACGTTGAAATTGCTGTTTGATACGAAATTCGCATTAACCGTACAATCGCCTTGCTCATTTTCATCAAGAGCACGATGCCGGCCAAATCGCCCGAACCCGCTATCTCGATCATATGGCTGGCCGTAATTTGACTCATTGCATCATCCCTACAAAACGACAAGCGGTTCGACCTTCGAAGCGAAGGGAACCGCTTGTATTTGCCGGATAAGCGCAAAAGCTGAATGGTATCCTCCTGGCGTTAATGTTCCTCTAAGCTGCTCAAAGGGACGTTTTGTTCGTTTTCCGGCTCATCTAGCGGATAGACTCGAACCGTTTCGTTATGTTCGTTCACATGCTGAATATAGACCGGCACTCCATCGCAGGTTACATCCGCCATAACCGGGGATGCGGCAATTTCTTGAGCCCGTTGTCGATTCATCGTTCCTACCTCCCGACGTTTTCTCAATATGTATTGTCGTCCCCATATTCCCCGTTTATTCGCCATCCGCTTGACGTTGCCGTTTTTTTCACGTATGATAGGGTTATCCTCAATAAAGGGAGAGTTTTTGATGTCGGTGAAAGTTCTTAACTAATCAATTCCATAGCTGTACTTTGTTTTTTTGAAAAAGCGCGTCATATGACGTTTATTTTTCATGCGAAAAACAAGGTATGCGGAACTAGTTAAGAACAGCGGATATCATACATGCCCAAGATCAGATGAATTTCTATCTTCGCGACCGATCCGTGCTGTCTTCAGCGCGGTTTTTTTATTGATGCGGCTCGGACGTCGGGAGATAGGCAAAGGCAGAGAATGATGAATGCTCATTCTTCTGCCTTTTTTTATTTTACAAACCAAAGGAGAGTTAACGAATCATGGATGAAAAGGTTTTGCAACGATTGGATTACGACAAAGTGAAGCAGAATGTGATGGAATACGCCGCCTCCTATTTAGGCAAGCAGCATGTTGAGCGGATGCAACCTATGGATCAATGGCAAAGGGTGCGTCAAGCGCTTAACGAAACGGCGGAGGCGAAGGCAATGCTCGAACAAGGGGCCAGCGTGCCGATTCCGTCGCTCGAGGGAATCGATAAGGTGCTGTCGTTGCTGGACACCGGATATGTATATACGGAACATGACTTTGCGAACATTCAACAGTTTCTGTACAGCTGTATTCAGCTCAAAAAATATATGGCGGCCAAATCGTCGATTGCTCCGACCGTTAGCAGCTTGGCTTCGTCGATGCATGAGCTTGCCAAACTGAAGACGGAAATCGAGCGTTGCGTTCACGGCGGACGCGTAAGAGACGAAGCGAGCAAAGATTTGAGCAGAATCCGCAAAAAAGCGGCTGTCGTCGAAGGAAAGATTAAAGACAAAATCGAAAGCCTTATGTCTCGTTACCGGAATATTATGCAAGAAAATTTGGTCAGCCTGCGAAACGGAAGATATGTGCTCCCGATCAAAAAAGAGCATCGCAAGCTGATCAAAGGCAGCGTGCTGGACGAATCGGCGAGCGGCCAAACCGTATACGTCGAGCCGCAAGACGTCGCTCATTTGCAATTCGACCTGAACGAAATGAGGGTGGAGGAAAGCCGGGAAGAGGCCAAGGTTCTAAGTTACTTGACAACCCTTGTCGAGGAGGGCGAACCGGAGCTCCGAATGAATGTCGAAACGGTAGGAGTGTACGATTATTTGTTCGCCAAAGCGAAATATGCGGTCGCGATCGGCGGTCGCAATGTCGAGATTAACGGGGAGGGGCGAATCCATATTCGCGGCGCGGTTCATCCGTTGCTCGGACGCAATACGGTTCCGCTTCATTTCTCGATCGGAGACAAGTATAAATCGCTGATCATTACGGGACCGAATACGGGCGGCAAAACGGTCGCATTGAAAACGGTCGGGCTGCTTACGCTTATGGTGCAATCCGGCTTGCTCGTTCCGGCGGAACAGGGCAGCGTATTTGCCGTCTTCAGGAACATCGCGGCGGATATCGGCGACGGCCAAAGCATCGAGCAATCTTTAAGCACGTTCTCGTCCCATATTCGGAACGTCATCGATATGCTTTCTTACGCCGACGGCTCGACGCTGATTCTGATCGACGAGATGGCTAGCGGAACCGATCCGGGCGAAGGAATCGGATTGTCAATCGCCGTTCTGGAGGAACTCCACCGGAGAGGCGCGACGGTGATCGTCACGACGCATTACAATGAAATTAAAAATTTCGCCGCCGTCACGCCGGGATTCGAGAACGCCCGTATGGAATTTGACGAAGAGACGCTCCAACCGTTGTACCGGCTGAAGATCGGGGAAGCGGGACGAAGCTATGCGTTTCTCATCGCGCTCAAGCTCGGCATCTCCCCGGACATTATCCGCCGATCGCAACAAATAACGGAGGCGAGCAGGCGGGAATACGGCGGAGCGGCGCCGGCGGCGACGGAAGCCGTTGAAAGGGCCGGCATCGATTTACCGCCGCAGCAAGCGACAATCGAACCGGCCGATACAAGCTCGCCCCCGCGGCAAACGGCAGTCGAACCGGCCGATATCGATTCGCCGCCGCAGCAAACGGCAGTCGAACCGCCTTCGCCTGTTCGGCCGGCTTCGGCTCCGGCAGTCCATGCCGCGGCCGATCCGGAGGAAGGAGAGGCTCTCGCGAGGAAACGTCTGAAAGTGGGCGATAACGTCTACATTTCATATTTACAACGAAACGGCATCGTTTACGAAGCCGAAGACGCACGAGGCAATGTCGGCGTGTTGATCCAACAGCAGAAGTTCAAGATCAACCATAAGCGCCTCTCGCTATACATTGACGGCAAGGAGTTGTATCCGGAAGACTACGACCTCGATATCGTCTTCGAGACGAAAGAAAACCGCAAAAAAAAAGAAGCTGATGGACCGCAAGCATGTGGAAGGATGCGAAATCGTAACGGATTCCGAGAACTAAACCATCTGTGGTAATATAAAAAGAGGGCTGCTTACGTCCCGATGTTAATCTGTGCAGCGTAAAGGAGTGGTTTGGCAATGAATCATACCGTAGGTTTCATCTATGCTCATCCCGATGACGAGACATTCGGCTGCGCGTGCTTGATCCGGGAGGTCGCGGATCAAGGCGGCAAGACGGTCTTGTTATGCGCGACGCGCGGCGATGCCGGGAAGACCGGACGTTTGGGACCCATGTCGAAGAGCGAGCTTGCGGCCCGCAGGGAGGTCGAACTGCAAAAAGCCGGCGATATTATGGGATTGTCCGTCATCGAACATTTAGGGCTTCCGGACGGCCAATTGGCTTCTTACGACCGCGCTTTTCTGGCGGATCAGATCGTATCTTTTATTAACAAGCATAATCCTTCCGTCATTGTTACGTTTCCCGAAGACGGAATGAGCGGCCATAAGGATCATATCGCGATCCATCATGCGACGAACGAAGCCGTCTTCAGCGGCCGCTGTCCAAGCGTGCAGAAACTGTATTACAACGCCCCGTTCTCGGCGCGCGCTTCGAACGGGAAGCCGCCCCTGCAAATCGAGGTCAGCAAGCATTGGCCGATGAAGGCGAAGGCGTTGCTGGCGCATGAATCGCAAATATTGTCGATCGAGAGAGTGTTCGGCGATTTGAAGACGATACCGAATAACGGATTCGGGCAATATGAATCTTTCGTTCTCGTTTGGGAAAAAGGCGTGCACCACCCCGAACGGGAGGATCGTTCGATCTTCGACAGGGTGGAATAAGCGCCGTTTACCGGCAAGAGCAGTTCAGGACGGGATTGCGCGCCGCCTGCGTCTCGTCAAGCCGTTTCACAACGGTATGATGCGGGGCGTTCAGCAACCGTTCGGGTTGTTCCTCCGCCTCGCGGGCGATCCGGATCATCGTATCGATGAACGCATCGAGCGTATCTTTGCTTTCCGTTTCCGTCGGTTCGATCATCATGCATTCTTCCACCGTCAACGGGAAGTAAACGGTAGGCGGATGGTATCCGAAATCGAGCAGCCGTTTGGCGACGTCGAGCGTGCGGACGCCGAATTTTTTCAGCGGTTTGCCGGATAGAACGAATTCATGCTTGCAGATGCCGGGGAACGGAATGTCATAATAGGGTTCGAGCCGCCGCATCATGTAATTGGCGTTCAACACCGCGCATTCGGATACGCGCCGGAGCCCTTCCGGCCCGTAAGAACGGATGTAAGCATAGGCGCGGACGAGAATGCCGAAGTTGCCGTAAAAGGCTTTGACCCGGCCGATGGAATCCTCTGCTCCGCCGCCCAGCCCGAATGATCCGTCTGTCCGCTTGACGACCGTCGGCGCAGGAAGGAAGGCGGCGAGCTCTTTCTTCACGCCGACGGGTCCCGCGCCGGGCCCGCCGCCTCCGTGCGGCGTGCTCATCGTTTTGTGCAAGTTCAGATGCACCACGTCGAAACCCATATCGCCCGGACGGGCGATCCCCATAATGGCGTTCGAATTCGCGCCGTCATAATATAACAATCCGCCCGCGTCGTGCACGATGCGGGCGATTTCTACGATTTGCGCTTCGAACAACCCCAGCGTGCTCGGGTTCGTCAGCATCAAAGCCGCCGTGTCGCTTCCCGCCGCAGCGCGGAGTTCTTCAAGATCGACCAAACCGTGTTCGTTCGACCGGATCGTAACCGTCTCGAATCCCGCGGCAGCCGCGCTTGCCGGATTGGTGCCGTGGGAAGAATCCGGGACGATGACTTTTGCGCGGACTTCGCCTCGTTTTTCATGATAAGCGCGAATCATCATTAGCCCGGTCCATTCGCCGTGCGCGCCTGCCGCAGGCTGAAGCGTCACCTCGTCCATCCCCGTTAACGCGGCCAAATCGCGTTGCAATTCATACATCAATTCCAGCGCTCCTTGGATGCTTTCCTCCGGCTGATACGGATGGATTTTGGCAAATCCGGCGTATTGCGCGACCTCTTCGTTTAGCTTCGGATTATATTTCATCGTGCAAGAGCCAAGCGGATAGAAGCCGTTATCCACTCCGAAATTGCGGCGCGAGAGCTCGGTATAATGGCGGATAACATCGACTTCGTACACTTCCGGCAGCTCGGCGGGCTCTGCACGCAGCATTTCGGACGGAATCAGCCGATGATGTTCGACGACGGGGACGTCGCAAGCGGGAAGAGAATAGGCGGTCCGTCCCGGTTTGCTAAGCTCATGGATGAGCGCTTTCTCCGCTTTCATATGCAACCCTCCAAACATTCGATAAATCGCTCGATTTCGCTTTTCGTTCTTCGTTCCGTAACGGCGAGCAGCATGCAGCCTTTCAACTCGGGATAGTCGTTCTCCAAACGGTATCCGCCGATGTAGCCGAATTGCAGCAGCCGCGACCGAATTCGTCCGATATCGGTTTCCTCCGGCAGCTTCAATACGAATTCGTTGAAGAACGGCGAAGAGAAGGGAAGGGAGAAGCCGGGGCGGCCGGCGAACAATCCGGAAGCGTAGTGCGCTTTTTGCACGTTCAGGTCGGCCACTTCCCGAATGCCCGCTTTGCCCATAACGGATAAATAGATGGCGGCGCACAGCGCGAGCAGCGCCTGGTTGGAACAAATGTTGGACGTCGCTTTCTCGCGGCGAATATGCTGTTCGCGCGCTTGCAGCGTCAGCACGAAGCCCCGCTTGCCGTCGCGGTCGACGGTTTGGCCGACGATGCGGCCGGGCATGCGCCGCATAAGAGCTTTGCCGACGGCGAAGTAGCCGCAGGTCGGCCCGCCGAGCGAGGCGGCAATCCCGAAGGGCTGCGCATCGCCGACGACGATGTCCGCGCCTAACTTGCCCGGACTTTCCAGCAGGCCGAGCGAAAGAGGATTGGCGCTCACGACGAGCAATCCGCCGCAGGCATGAACGATTTCGCCAATGGCGCGCACCTGTTCGATGCAGCCGAAGAAATTCGGCGATTGCACGATCACGGCAGCCGTTTCGCCGGTTACGCATGCCCGCAAGCGCTCGAGGTCGGTCGCTCCGTCCGCGTAATCCGCTTCGACGATATCGATACGGAGTCCGCGCGCTTTCGATAGCAGCACTTGCCGCGCTTCCGGATGAACGGCGCGCGAGACGACGATCCGGCGCCGCTGCGTCGCGCCGGCGGCGAGCGCAGCCGCTTCGGCCAGCGCGGTCGAACCGTCGTACATGCTGGCATTCGCGACCGCCATCCCGGTCAATTCGCAAATATACGACTGGAATTCGAACATCGCCTGCAGTTCCCCTTGGCTAATTTCCGGTTGATAAGGGGTATAAGCCGTATAAAATTCGGACCGGGACAACAGATGGCGAATGACGACGGGAATATGATGATCGTACAATCCCGCGCCCAAAAAACTGACGTATCGTTCAAAATCCGCGTTTTTATCCGCCAGCCGTTTCATATGTTGAAGCAGCGCCATCTCATCCAAAGCTTCGGATATTGGCAGCGTGCCGCGATAGCGCACTTCATCCGGAATGTCGCGGAACAGTTCTTCGACGGAACCGATTCCGATGGTCCGCATCATTTCCTCGCGATCCTGTTCCGTCATCGGCAAATAGCGATGTTTCATGATCGTTTGCCTCCTTCCGTCGATTCGGCCGTTCGTCGGTAAAACGGCGTTTTCACTACTTGCGCCGCTACGAATTTGCCCCGAATGTCGACTTGCAGTTCGGTCCCGACTTCCGCAACATTAGCATCCAGCAGCGCGAGTCCGATATTTTGTTTCAACGTAGGCGATTGCGTTCCCGACGTAATTACACCGATCCGCTTGCCGGAAGCGTATACCCCATAACCGGATCTTGAAATGCCGCGGCCGATCATGCGGATGCCGACCAACTTGCGCGGCAGCCCGGCGGATCGCTGCGCGAGCAGCGCTTCCTTGCCAATGAATTCGCCTTTGTCCCACTTCACGAACGAACCAAGCCCGGCCTCGAGCGGAGAGACGTCCTCCGACATGTCTTGGCCGTACAGCGGCAGCCTCGCTTCCAATCGAAGCGTGTCCCGGGCGCCCAGCCCCGCCGGGATCAGCCCGCGGCGTTCGCCGGCGCGCATCAGATCGTTCCATAGTTTCGGCGCCTCCGCAGGCGAAACGAACAATTCAAATCCGTCTTCGCCCGTATAACCGGTCCGGGAAACGAGCGTGCGTGTTCCGCTTACGTTGACGTCGGAAGCGAAATGAAACGCGGGCAGCGAGAGGACGGCGGCACTCGCCGCTTGCGACATGATGCCGGCAGCGGCCGGCCCTTGCAGCGCAAGCAGCGCGACATCTTCGGATATGTCGTCAATACGGACGTCGCCGAAGCGATGCCGCTGCAGCCATTCGAAATCTTTGGCGGCATTGGCGCTATTGACGACCAGCATATATTTGCCGCTTGCGAGACGGTAGACGATCAGATCGTCGACGACTCCGCCGTCCGGAGCGCACAGGATCGAATACTGCGCGCGGCCGTCCGTCAAACGGGATACGTCATTGGTCGTTATCCGCTGCAAGAACGCTAGCGCGCCCTCGCCCGTCACTAGCAATTCGCCCATATGGGAGACGTCGAACAAGCCCGCTTGCCGCCGTACGGCGTCATGCTCTCTCAACATGCCGTAATATTGCACGGGCAGTTCCCAACCGCCAAAGTCGATGCAGCGAACGGAAGGATACGAGGAATAAACGGGGTAGAGCGGAGTTCTTCGCAACGGGGACATACGATCACCTCGAATTTATCATATTAGGCTTTGCAAAAAACAAAAAGGGACAGGCCGTATGGAATCCCGTACGCTTGATTGGCATACGCGATTTCTTACGCTCTGTCCTTGTTACCTGAGAGTTGCCCTATGCCATTCCAAGACGGAACCGCATAAGTTTCCCCATCGGTGCCCCTGCTGACAGGGTTCTCTCCAGAGTCGCGTCCGGCAACGGTCCTTTTGCCTGAGAGATTCACCCGCGTGAGGCTTACTCCTTCGGCGTTACCGCATCGGGTAAACTCTCCCATTGCCTTCATCCGCATTTTCGATGTTCACAGTACATTAATACTCAATATTCGGAACATTGTGATTGTATTCTTGCCATATAGTAATAATATGCGAATCGGCCTTTCTCACGAACGGCGCGAAGAAGCGTACAAGAAGGCGGAGTCGGAAGGTGAAGAAATGGGGGAGCGAACATGAGCGAAGTGAAAGATCATCTGCGCTACAGCGCGGAGCACGAATGGGTGGAAGTCGTCGGCGAAAGGACGGTGCGAATCGGCATTACCGACTTTGCGCAATGCCAATTGGGCGATATCGTATTCGTCGATTGCGCAGCGCCGGATACGGGCGCGGCTGCCGGGGACAGCATCGGTTCGATCGAATCGGTCAAGACGGTGTCGGAACTGTATAGTCCCGTTGCCGGCACGATCGCCAAAGTCAATGCGGCGCTCGAATTACAGCCGGAATTGGTCAATGAAGATCCTTACGGGGGCGGCTGGATCGCGGAGCTTGAAGTAGACGGAACAGCGGACGAAGCGGTGAAGCGTTTACTCACGGCGGATGAGTATCGGGCCCATGTTGCGGATTAAACAAGAAAAGAGGCTTTCCGGCAGGCCAAGCGCCTCTGGAAATGCCTCATTTTTTTAGATCTCTATTCCGAAGATTCGACAGCGTTCTTTATAATTTCAATTTTGCGAATCCGATGCTTCTCTTTTTCTCTTACGATAAAGGTCAAATCTCCGAAGTGCCATTCGCTTCCTTTTTTCAATTCCGTGTTCTGCCCGTACAACCAACCGCCGATCGTATCCAAATTATCGGATTCGATATTTGCGTTCAGCAATTCGTTAATTTGAGAAATCGCGACTTTCCCGTCGACGACGATGCGGCCGTCGCTCAATTGTTCGACTTCCAGGTTTTCCTCGGCATCGAATTCGTCGCGAATTTCCCCGACGATCTCTTCCAAAATATCTTCAATCGTAAGCATTCCCGACGTTCCGCCGTATTCGTCCACTAATATGGCGATATGCTTCCGTTCCTGCTGCATTTTTCTAAGCAACGTTTTGATCGGCGTCGCTTCGGATACCGACAATACGGGCTGCACCAGCTTGGACAGTTCCGTATTCGGATGATCGTCGTAATACAGGAAGAACTGTTTCGTATTGATCATGCCGGCAATATTGTCCTTGTTATTATCCATGATGACCGGGAAGCGAGTGTATTGTTCTTCTTTGATCGTTTTCAGGTTCTCTTCGAACGATTTGTCGAGATGAAGACAAACCATATCGGTACGGGGCACCATAATTTCTCGCGCCAGCAAGTCGTCGAAAGCGAAGATCCGGTTCACATACCCGTATTCCGATTTATTGATTTTGCCGCTTTCGTAGCTTTCGGTGAGAATAATCCGCAATTCTTCTTCCGAGTGGGCTTCCGCATGCTCGCTCGCGGAGTGCAAGCCGAACATGCGGACGATCGCGTTGCCCGAACCGTTAAGCAGCCATATAAAGGGGTACATCAGTTTATGAAACATAACAATCGGCCGCGCCGTCATCAAGGCGATGGCTTCCGTCTTCTGAATCGCCAACGTTTTGGGAGCCAATTCCCCAAGCACAACGTGCAAGTACGTCATAAGGATGAAGGCGATCAGAAAGGATATTACTTTGGTAACCTCGGACGGCAATGCGAACAATTCGAATAGAGGATGCAGCAATTTTTCGACCGTCGGCTCCCCGAGCCAACCCAATCCGAGCGCCGTAATCGTAATCCCTAACTGGCAAGCCGACAAGTAAGCGTCCAAATGGCCGACTACTTTTTTCACCGCAGAGGCGTTTTTCCGGTTTTCCGCCACCAATTGATCGACGCGGCTCGGCCGAATTTTGACCATCGCAAACTCGGTAGCCACGAAAAATGCGGTAAGAGCAATCAGCAAAATAACGAGAAAAATATTGAGCGCAATCATTACAATCTCCTTATCATGATTTTTTACGAACTCTCTTAGTTCAAGTTCATATGAACTTATTATAAGAACTTAATGAAAAAGATTCAAAGACAATATAATGGCATATTAGCGAAAAATAGACGGTATGGCGAGTTTTCATCGCAGCCAAACAGTTCGCTCTTTTATTCTTTCCCGCTTTGACAATATTACGATAAAATCATAAGATAAGTTCAGATGAACTTGAAATTCATCGTTTCGAGTCGTCGAACGGAACCTTGCAAACGGAACGAAGGAGAAATTCAGTATGGAACAGTTCTTGTTAACGCGCAAACAAATGTCGTCCTTACTGCTATCGTTAAAAGGCTTGTCGGATCGGACACCGCTCGCGATTTTGCAGGAAGCATGGGCCAGTTCGCATAAGACGGATATCGAACTCGGCACTTCTTTAGGCGCCTTTATGGCGACGACGCTGCCTCCGATTTTCGCCAAGATTATCAAATCGAATCAGAGGGAAGAAGGGTTTTCCTTAAACGATATCGTCTCTTTGGGCAATCAGATCGAATATACCAACTTCTCGGTTACTTCCGCGCAAAATTGGGTGAAGCGGGATATTAAGGACGTGCTCGGTTCTCCGAAAGTGGGGAAGAAATATTCCGTAGATCAAGCGGCCGTCTTATTTATTGTGGAAGATTTGAAATCCACATTGGATTTTGACTCGATCCGCAAATTGCTGACCTATGTATTTCTGCATCCGGACGACGAGACCGACGATTTGATCAACCCGCTGCAGTTATATAGCGCATATTCGTCCATCTTCGAAGAATTGGACGCGAACAACGATCAAGTCCTCGACGTGTCGGGACATGAGAGCGGGAGAAAAAATCACGACCATATGATGGAAAATTTGATTAAGCATAGGGCGAGCGAGTATGCGGGCTCTTTGCACGGTTTGCGCCCGGAGCAGAGGGAAGCCGTCAGAAATATTTTGGTGGTCGCCATGGTATCGGTGCAAGCATCTTATTTCCAAACGTTGGCGAAACGCTTTTTTCACGCGACGGTTTTTCTGCAAAATTTGAAATAAGGCGGGAAAGCGCCGTAATATGCGGTTTTCGGGGCTTTCGGAAAGTCGGCGTCATGGCAACAAGCAGACGCGAATAAGATGAAATCGTAAGCTTTTGCCGCGCTTAGACAAACAGCAGCGTTTGATCTTTTTTGACATTTGATTATAATTGTAATAATAGGGTTGTTTATCAATACATTCATGAGGAGGTGGACCTATCTATCTCGAACGGAGGTAGGATAGGGAATCGATTGGACAGTGACCCGTTACCGATATGGTTAAGCCTGTTGCTTGCTTTTGTGCTCGTGTTGCTGAACGGATTTTTCGTCGCAGCCGAATTTGCCATGGTGAAAGTGAGGGGCAGCCGCATCGATACACTGGCCCAAGAAGGGAATAGAAAGGCCAGATTTGCAAGCGGTATCGTTGGAAATTTGAATGCGTATTTGTCCGCCTGCCAGCTCGGCATCACGTTAACGTCTCTCGGTCTCGGTTGGCTGGGTGAACCGACCATTGCGCGAATGCTCGCGCCGTTGTTGAAAAACTTGCACGTACCTGACAACATCATTCATATTATCGCATTTATTATCGGTTTTACGGTAGTAACCGCATTTCATATTACGATCGGCGAACAGGTGCCGAAAACGTACGCGATTCGGAAGGCCGAACAAGTCACGCTTTGGTCCGCCGCACCGATTGTATTATTTTATAAGCTTATGTTCCCGCTCATCTGGTGTTTGAACGGGGCTTCCAACTGGATGCTGCGCAAATCGGGCATCGAACCGGAAGCGGAACATGAAGCGGTTCATACGGAAGAGGAAATCAGGTTGTTGGTGAAAGAAAGCCATAAGAACGGTCTGATCGATAATACGGAGCTGACGCTGGTCGATAACGTGTTCGAATTTACCGAAACCGTTGCGCGGGAAATTATGATTCCCCGCACGGAGATGATTTGTTTGTATGTAGATTCGTCTTTTGACGAAAATCTGGATATTGCCACTTCGGATATTCATACGAGATATCCATTGTGCGATGCCGATAAAGACAATATTATCGGATTCGTACATATCAAAGATATGTTGCAAGCGGCCAGACATGGACTGGATCATATAAGAACGATCGCCAAACCGCTTATGAGCGTACCCGAGACGATTCCGATCAGCGTTTTGCTGAAGTTGATGCAGAAAAAGCGAACGGAAGTCGCCTTGTTGATCGACGAATACGGCGGCACCTCCGGGCTGGTTACCGTAGAAGACATCTTGGAGGAGCTAGTCGGAGAAATTCACGACGAGTTCGATCAGGAACGGCCCGCCATCGAGAAAAAAGACGAAATGACGCATTCCGTTGACGGTTTGCTCCATATCGACGAATTCAATCAATATTTCGGAATGGAGATCGAAACGGAAGATTACGATACGATCGGCGGATGGGTATACTCGCAAGTGGAAACGCAGCCCCAGAAAAATCAGCGCATCCGCTACGAGGGATACGAGTTTATTGTGGAAGAAGTAGATCATTTGCGAATTTCCAGAGTTACGGTCAAAAAATTGGCGGAAATACGGGAAACGATCTCCGTCGTGTCGTAACGAATAGATCGCGGCGTCCTGTGCTCAAGCATAGGGCGCTTTTTTTGTATTTTCTTTCTCCGTCTTCGTTGCATTTCCTCTTTTGTCGGTATCCCCTTCATTCAGGTCATTATGTTACAGTTGCCGTTGAGTTCCGGTTTCTTCCTTCGAGCTATAGCTTTTTCTCCGCCTTTTGTCGAAATCCCCTTCGTTCAGAAAGCGGTAGCAAATCTAATCTCGTTTCTTTGGTTAAAATATGTTCGCTTCAAAGTAGATGGTTTTACAGCAAAAACGACAACTATTGTTCCAAAAAATAATAAAACAAAGTTGAAATCGGAACATTCGTTTGGTAAAATAAAGGGGAACATAAGTTCCTGTCGGAGCGATAGGGGGAGGAGATTGTCATGACCGAATTGTTATCATTTGAGGCGTTCTCAGCTTATTATGAGAAGGAAGAGACATGCGCGAAAGCATGGTACGAGATGAGATGGCCGGACGGGTTCCGATGCCCCCGGTGTCAGCATCATGCCGCTTACGTCATTACGACCCGCAAACTCCCTCTATATGAATGCCAATCCTGCAGGGCGCAAACTTCGCTCATTGCCGGTACGGTCATGGAAGGCAGCCGCACCTCGCTGCGCAAATGGTTTCAGGCGATTTATCTCCATGCAAGGCCGGAGGGCGTCAACGCGATACAATTATCCCGAATCATCGAGGTAACTTACAAAACCGCTTGGCTCATCTGCCACAAGCTGCGGTATGCCATGTCCCAGACGGAATCGGCGGAGCTGTTGTCCGGACTGGTTCGCATTTCGGAAGCGATCTATGCCTTGAGGATCACGCCCGGCTCGAATTGGCATAAACAAGCACAACCTCTGCTCATCGGCGCTTCGGAGGACGGGAACGGGGTTATCGTGAAAATAAAAATCGAAAAACAACGCAAAGAACCGATCAAAACTTGTTTCAAGCCTTTTCCGGTCGATCATTTTATCGACCGTTACGTGGATCCGAAGGCGGCTGCCGGCGCGATTGTGACGCGCCGCATCGGACGCGACAGGAACCTAACGTTAATACGGCTTGCAGGGGAAGTGGAAACATGGCTTGCTTGCCGGTTCGGCGGCATTGGAAGCAAGCATCTGCAAGCTTATTTGAATCATTATTGTTATATGTTCAACCATAGCAATTCCTCGCTGAAATCGCTATTCAACAGTTGCGTTACTTCTCGAACGATTACGTATCCCAAACTCGTCGGCCGTGCTAATGATTTCGGTAAGGTCCCTAACAAAATCGCATCTTAACGAAATGCGCTTGATTTCGTTTATTGATGGGGTGTTCGATTTTTCCTTCAGCCTCGAAAGTTGATTATGATAAACCCCCAGCTTGAATGTTCGTTTTTTTATATTGACATTGATTTTACCCTCTTTCTTTTTTGCGATCCTGAACGAGCGGGATACCGACAGAAGGGGGCAAAAAGAGAAAACCCTCGTCCCCGATCAAGACTCAATCGATGCCTCCGCCTGAAGCTCTTCCCGACCTGACAGCATCAATAAAATTCATGGTAAAGGCTCTACATGACTCTATACTTCGATGCGATGCGCAAGCCGATCAACACATAGTTTCACTTTTTATGGGAATGATAACGTACATGAATCTCAATTTCAGCAAGTACAATGCAACGTTTGGAGGTGGTACCCGTGTCATTCCCGACTGAAACTGATACAATCAGTGCCAATCTAGAAGAAACGATCAATATCATTCGCAGTTTGATCGGTGAGAACGATGACTTGGCCGTCCGCCGTTTTAACGTTTTCGGAAAGTACTCGGCAGTCATGATCTATTATCAGAATATGGTCGACCAGACGATTATCAACACGGATGTATTAAAACCGTTTATGTACTTGCCTTCTTATCTCGAAGGAAGAAGCATTGAACTGCATGAACTGAAAGATATTCTCATCGGTTCATCTCTCTATCATAGCGAAGGCAGGCTGGAAAACAAGCTTGCCGTCATCGTCGACAGCTTACAGCGCGGCGAGACGTTCGTCGCAGTCGACGGATTGGAGGACGCCTTTCTGGTCGGCACGCGGAATATCGAGAAGCGAGCCATCGATCAGCCAGCTACGGAGCAAGTCATACGCGGGTCGAGAGACGGTTTCATCGAATTGCTCGGCACCAATATCGCTCTTATTCGCTATCGCCTGCAAACGCCGGATCTTCGCGTCAAGACGTTGACGATCGGCAGCCGGACCAAATCCAAAGTCGCCGTTTGCTACATGGAAGGCATTTGCAATCCGGATCTCGTACAGGAGGTGCATAAACGGCTAAGCAGCATCGGCGACGACGCCATCCTCGATTCGGGCTACTTGGAGCAATATATCGAGGACAATCATTTTACTCCGTTCCCACAAGTGCAATATACGGAGAGGCCGGATAAAGTCGTCGCCAATCTGTTGGAAGGGAGAGTCGCCCTGCTTGTAGACGGCTCGCCGCTGGTGCTCATCGTTCCGGTCGTATTCAGCCAATTCTACCAAACGGTCGAAGACTATACCGAACGCTTTCTGCTCATGAGCGCCATTCGTTTGGCCAGGCTAATCGCCTTAATTTTCTCATTAATATTTCCGTCCTTGTATGTCGCGATTATATCCTTTAATCCGGAATTGATCCCTACGGAATTCGCCGTGGCGGTAGCCGGGGGAAGAGCGGGCGTTCCGTTTCCCGCGATTGTTGAAGTGCTGCTGATTGAAATATCGATGGAAGTATTGCGGGAGGCCACGATCCGCTTGCCGCAGCAAGTCGGCGGAGCGCTGTCCATCGTCGGGGTGCTCGTAATCGGCCAGGCCGCGGTGGCAGCGGGATTTTCCAGCCCGATCACCGTCGTGATCGTCGCGCTGACGACGATCGGATCGTTCGCGACGCCGGCGTACAATGTGGCGCTTGCCCTGCGGCTGCTGCGGTTTCCGCTGATCATATTGGCCGGTATTTTCGGGCTTTACGGAGTGATGATCGGATTGATTTTTATCGCGAATCACTTGCTCTCCCTGAAATCGTTCGGCGTTCCTTACTTAAGTCCGCTTGTGCCGGGCAACTTTCAAGGCATGAAGGATATGATTATACGCGGGCCGGTATGGTGGATGAAGAGACGGCCTCCGCTCCTGTTTCCGCTGGATAATATCCGATTGGGAGGAAAAGCGAAGGAGGCGCTGCAGAGTCCCCCGGGGGATGCGCTGGATCCGATGGAACAATTAGAAAAAAAGGAGCGTTAACGGATGAAGGAAATACCGGAAGTGACAGTCATCCAAGCCACTGCGATTATTGTAAGCAGCATCATCGGGGTCGGGGTGCTCCCGCTTCCCCTCTTTGCTGTACGCTCGGCCGGCGCAGGGGCGCCGCTCGCGACGATGCTCGGCGCGGCGGTCGCCTTTATCGGACTCAGCATCATTACCATACTGGGCATGCGTTTTCCGAGCAAATCCATTATTCAATATAGCGAAGACATTATCGGAAAATGGCTGGCTCGGGTCGGCAATATCATGATTATCGTTTTTTTTGCTATGTTAACTTCGCTGACGGCACGCGAATTCGGCGAAGTCGTCGTCACGTCCGTACTGAAACAGACGCCCGTAGAAGTAACCGTCATCGTCATGCTGCTGCTGGCTACATTCTCCACCCGCAACGACATTACGAGATTTGCATATATTCACTATTTTTATACGCCGCTGCTTCTTATCCCCGGTATATTGATCGTAGCGCTTTCGCTGAAAAACGCCGATATCCTAAATTTGCAACCGTTCTGGGGCAACAATCCGAAAGGGATGTTGCCGGGGATCTTAACAATTGCCGCTTTATTTCAAGGCGCTTTCGTGATGACTGTGGTTATTCCGGCTATGCGCAAGCCGAAGAAGGCGATGATCGCCAGCATATGGGGGATTGTGATCGCCGGCGGACTGTATATCGTTATTGCTGCGGCGACGGTCAGCGTGTTCGGCGCCGAAGAGATCAAAAAATTGCTCTGGCCTACGTTGGAATTAGCCAAGACGACATCGCTCCCGGCGAATATTTTGGAACGAATCGACGCGGCGTTTCTCGCGGTTTGGGTGACCGCCGTCTATACTACGCTTTTTTCCAGTTATTATTTTACGATTGATTCCATCAGCAAGCTGTTTCGTTTGGGCGATTCGAAAATGTTTTCTTTTTTTATACTGCCGTTTGTTTTTATTATGGCTCTGCTGCCGCAAAATATATTGCAAATGTATGAAATCATTCAAAACGTCGGCCGCGTCGGCATGGTGATGACCATTGCTTATCCCGGCATTTTGTTGTTCGTGTCCATCATTCGCAAGCAAAAAGAGGAACGCGTATGAGGGAAAAGCAGGGAAGAGCGATCAAGCTGCTTTGTGTCATGCTCTTAACGGTTCCTCTTCTATCAGGCTGCTGGGATCGGCTTGAAATTGAGGAACGAGCCGTCGTATTAGGAATTTCAGTGGATTCGGCGGAAGGAGAGCATGAGAAAGAACAGGAGATTACGCATTTGCGCGGCAAGTTCCCCGCTCCGAAACAAGAATTGATCCGCGTTGCCGTCCAGATCGCCCTGCCAGGGAAAATACCGCTCGGTCCGGGACAAGCCGGTGGGGAAAAAGGAGGAAAAGAAACGGTGTGGGTATTGGACAGTGTCGGACATACGATCGACGACGCGCTTATGAATTTGCAGCAGCAAATTTCAAGCAGACTGTTTTTCGGCCATCTGCGCGTTATTGTCGTATCCCGGGAAGCCGCCCGAAAAGGACTGCAAACGTTGAACGACTATTTGCGCCGCAATTCGGAAGTGCGCAGAACGGCCTGGATGCTAGTTTCGGAAGGCGATGCCAAAGAACTGATGAAAGCCGCGCCCAAATTGGAACGCGTTCCGACGATGTACTTGTTGGCCACGTTGGACGAAGCGGTCCGCATGGGGAAGTTCCCGACCGATTTTCTCGGTATCTTTTGGAGCAATTCTTCCAAAAAAGGAAAGGAAGGTTTCCTTCCTTATGTCAAAGTCATGAAGGAGCAAAACGTTGAAATAAAGGGAATCGCATTTTTTAAAAACGATAAATTAGTGGAAGTAACGGAACCCCTTGAAATAGCGGCATATATGGGCATTAAAGGAGTAACGCAGGCGGGTTACCGGTCTTTCGTGAGAGTGGGAGAAACGCCGACGATCGTCATGCTCTATGCCACCTCCCGCAAATCGTACATAAAAGTGGATATTGTAAACGGCCGCCCGCATTTCCTCGTTACGATCTTTCTCGAAGATAATATCGAAGAAAAAGTCAACGATTCGGTTTTGTTGAAAACGGACGAAGTTTTATGGGAAATCGAACGGAAGAATAATGAGGCCGCAACAAAACTATATGAAGATTTTATTAAAAAAACGCAGAATCAAGGAGCCGATATTCTCGGCTTCGGCGAATATGTACGCGCCAAAAAACCGCAATATTGGAACCGCCACATCCGGACCAAAGAGCGGTGGCAAGAAATGTACCCTTCCGCAACGTTCGAAGTGAAGGTTCACACGAAAATTCGACGAGTCGGAATGGAGTCTAAATGACATCACGCTGGGAGGCTGGAAAGCATGATAGGAGGCGGTCAGGTCGGATTCGGTTTTATCGTTTCGGCGATACCGTTATGGTTGGTGACAGGATGGCTCATTTTACAATGGGACATGAAAAACTACGAGCAGAAAAACATGAAAAAAGAAAAGAAGGTGGCCCGTTTTCTCGGATGGTTCAATGTTGCGGCCGGAATTCTGTCGTTCGTCGCCAACTGGATGCTGCGATTATGGGGGTAACGATGAAGACGAAGCGTAAACCCGTCGCGTTGTTTTGCATGTTCATTCTGATCGTACCGCTTCTCGCAGGTTGCTGGGATCGCCTGGAAATAGAAGAACGCGCCGTCGTATTGGGCATTTCCATCGATACGGCCAGCCCGGGAGAAGAAAGCCAAGAGCAAGAGGTGAGCCATCTGCGCGGGAAATACCCGGTTCCGACCCGCGAGTTGATTCGCGTCGCCGTTCAAATCGCGCTGCCCGGTAAAATTCCGCTTGGCCCGGGGGGAGGCGAGGGAGAAGAAGGCGGCGAGGGCGGGGGCGCGCCCGGCGCGGGACAAACGGTATGGATCATCGATGTCGTCGGCCATACGATCGACGATGCGCTCATGAATTTGCAGCAGCAAATTTCGAGCAGATTGTTCTACGGACATTTGCGCGTGATCGTCGTCTCGGAAGAGATGGGCAGGAGAGGGCTGGAAAATATAAACGACTTTTTGCGCCGCAATTCGGAAGTGCGCAGAACGGCCTGGATGCTCATCTCAGGCGGGAAGGCGATCGACTTAATGAAGGCGACGCCGCAACTGAAACGAATACCGACATTGTATTTGCTGGCGACATTGGACGATGCGGTCAAACTGGGGAAATTTCCGAACGACTTCGTCGGCATTTTCTGGAGCAACTCCTCGAAACACGGGCAAGAAGCATTTCTTCCTTATGTCAAACTAATGAAGGAACAAAACATTGAAATTTACGGATTGGCTTATTTTCGGAACGATAAAATGGTGGGCGTGACGAAGCCTTTTGAAATTGCCGGTTATATGGGGATTAAAGGGATCAGGACATCGGGGTACCGCGGGTTTGTCAGAGCGGACGGACCGGAAAAAACCGTTACGGTATACGCGACGTCCCGCAAATCGAAAATGAATGTCGAAATTAGGAATGGAAAGCCGCATTTCATCGTCTCCGTCATGACGGAAATCGATGTGGAAGAAAAATTAAGCGAATCGTTTCAAATCGGCCATTCGGATGTATTGAAAGAGATCGAGAAGGAGAACAAGAAAGGATTGATCAAAACATACGGAGATCTCATTCGCAAGACACAAGAAAAAGGATCCGACATTTTCGGTTTCGGAGAATATATAAGGGCAAAAAAACCTTTGTATTGGAACGAGCATGTCCGAACGAAGGAGCGTTGGCAGGAAACGTATAAGAACGCCACGTTCGAAATTCGAGTGACAACGCGTGTCCGCCGTATTGGCATGAAAGCGACATAAGCCGATTGATCATTAGATGACGAAACATTTGCTGCCTCACAACGCGGCAAATGTTTTTTTGTTTTTGCCGCATCGGGTATCCGTCTTCGTTTCGAAATTTTCACACAGTTGTAACAACAATAGCTCTATCGAGCGATATTCAAACGGATGCCGTTCCGGTAGGATGACTACTGACGGCTATCATAGCAAGCGGCAATCAGCGGTAAGAGGAAAGAGGGGATGAGATGAAAAGAAACATATGGATGCTTGCGTTCGCAATGCTGACGCTCCTGTTTATGGCGGCATGCGCCGATCCGTCAAGTTCGTCGAATGTGAATCCCGCCAAGGTGCAGGTGGAGTTAATCGCAACCCCCGAGCCGGTAATCGCCGGGGAAACGACCGCTCTAACGGTGCGGATTACGGGACTTAACACGTTCGAAAAAGCCAGGGTCCAACTCGATATTCGCACAGCGGACAATAAAGGCATTCCCGATTTGTTGGATACGGAAACGACGGGCAACGGCGACTATTCGGCGGAATATACGTTCAAGAAAACAAGTTTATACGACGTATATGTTCATCTCTACCAAGGCGAATTGCATATTACGAAGAAAAAGCAGTTGGAAGCGACTTGACGGCCGTGAGAACGACGCTGATTTGGTCCGTAGTATGCCTGCTGTTGCTGCCGATGTCCGCAGCGGCGGCGCCGGGCGGGGCGGAGCCGACATCCGGATACGAGCGGGTCCAAACGTTGATCGATGCCGCGAAGCCGGGCGAGACGCTGGAATTGCCTGCCGGAACGTACCGGGGGCCGCTCGTCGTCGATAAGCCGCTTCATATCCGGGGAATGGGTACGGCACGCATCGTGAACGATGCTTCCGAGCCGGCCGTCGTCATTCATGCCGATCGCGTCACGCTCGAAGGGGTGGAGATCGATCACAATTCGCAAACCGGGGAAGCCGCCATACTCATTGAGGCTGACGAGACGACGCTGTCCCGCGTCGCGATCCGAACCCGGTCGCATGGCATTCAACTGCGCGAAGCCGATCGCGGCATCATTGAACATTCCCAAATCGCATGGCTAGGCGCCGATGCAGACAGGGATCGCGAAGTCCCGTTATCGCAAAAAGGCAACGGAATCGATCTGTTCGACTCGCATCGCAGCCGAATCGCCGGCAATGAAATATCCGGCATGAATGACGGCATTTATCTGGAAAGCAGCCATGGCGCTTTAGTCGAGGACAACAAAGTGGAGCGCTCGCGCTATGGCATTCATTGCATGTACACGAACGGCACGAAGGTCATCGGCAACGAAGGACGGTTCAATGTAACGGGCGCTATGATCATGGGAGTGCAGGATGCCGAGGTGACAGACAACGTCTTTCGCATGCAAAGCGAAAACGTGAACTCCCAGGGCATTCTTCTGTTTGACGTGCAAACGTCCCGAATCTACCGCAACGTCGTGGAAGGCAACCGCGTCGGTTTGTATATCGAGCAATCGCTGCGCAATGAATTGACGGACAACGACGTGCTGCGCAATTTTATCGGCATTCAGTTGCTCGAATCGGAAGGAAACCGATTTGCGAACAATCGCTTTATCGCCAACGTCATCGAGGCGGAAGCGACGGAAAGCAAGGACAATCGATTGACCGGCAACTATTGGGACAGCTTTCGGGGGATTGATCTGGATCGGGACGGAATGAGCGACATTCCTTATGCCATCAATCCGTTCTTCCAGCAGCTGGTCGACAGGAAGCCGGCTTTTCAGCTGTTTTTCCAATCGCCGGGCATTCGTTTTCTGGAAAGTCTGTTCGTTGCCGATCAGAGCGTATGGGCCGCCGATTCGTCGCCACTCATGCGTCTTCCGGCCGAAGCGGACCCGAATCCCGGCTCCGGCGATTCCGATTATTGGTGGAGCCTTTTCTTTGGCATTTTCTTGTTAGCATCGTCCATTGCGACAATTTATATGGTGGGGGTAAAAAATTGAAAAAGACGGTATGGATTGGTTTGGTTATTGTGCTAATCGGGATATTGGTCGGATGCGGCGGGAAGGAGTACAAGCCGGTCGCCATCGACGAAAACGTCGATAAATGCGCCATTTGCAATATGCAGGTGAAAGACGACGCCTTCGCCACCCAACTGACGACAAAAGACGGACAAAATATGAAGTTCGACGATATCGGTTGTATGAACGAATGGAAGGCGAAGAACGGAACGGACAACATCGGCGCGCAATTCGTGCGGGATTACAACAATTTGGAATGGATCAAGTATGAAGATGCCGTCTATGTATACGATGCTTCGTTCAAGTCTCCGATGGCATACGGCGTTTACAGCTTCAAGGATCGGTCGTCTGCGGAACAATTCGTTGCGGAGGAGGGAACCGGTATCGTCATGAATGCCGAGCAATTGGCTTCGCACTCTTGGGACCGCAATCAAGACATGATGCATATGCACGGCGGGGAGGACCATGATGCGGAGGCGCACACGCATTCCGGCCCGGAAGAAGGATCCCATTCGGAATCCGATGCGGATGCCGAAGCGCATGACTCGCATTCCGATACGGGCATGTAACGATGATGAACGTATACTATGTGGCGCGCAGAGAGTTGAAAGCGGGGTTTCGCAATCCATGGGCCTATTCGTTTATGGCCCTTTTCTCCGTCTTCAGCCTTAGCCTGTTATTGATTAATTCCCAAAACGTCGTGCAGGGGTACTCCGGAGCGACGGGGACGATGTTAAGCTTGATCTTGTACTTGCTTCCGCTCATGACGCTGTTTCTCGGCTCTTTTTCGTTGACCGCGGAGAAGGAAGAAGGAAGCTGGCAACTGCTGTCGACGTATCCGCTCGGGACGCTGTCTTTTTTGGCAGGCAAATATGTCGGCCTCGCTTCCGTCTTGCTGGCGATCGTCGCATTCGGCTACGGCGTCATGGGCGTTGCCGGAGCGTTGTTCGGGAAAGGATTCGAGCGCAATACGTATATGCTGTTTTTCGCTTTTTCCGTCGGATTGGTGCTGCTGTTTTTGGCCGTTGCGCTCATTGTCGGATCTTTGGCCAAAAACCGGTGGCAGGCGCTCACCATCGCGGTGGCGATTTGGTTTTTTGCCGTTATCGGTTGGCCCACTTTGCTTATTGCGGCGCTCGGCTTGCTGCCATACCTATGGGCGAAGCCGGCATTGCTTATTCTGACGATGTGCAATCCCGCGGAGCTTGTACGGCTGTTTGTCGTCGTCAAACTGGGCGGCGGATCGATACTGGGACCGGAATATTACCGCTGGATTCAATGGATTGACGAACCCGGCGGAACGCTGTTGTTTCTCGCCGTTTGTGCCGTATGGGTCGGTCTGGCGATGCTGGGAAGCTATTTCATATGGGAGAGGGGGCGAACGCGTGGGTAAGCCGACTTACGTTAGAACGGCGGCGGACCGGCCGGCAGAGTCCTGCGAACCGGTATTGACATTGCAGGACGTGCGCAAAACGATCAAGCGGAGAACCATGGTCGACGTCGTGAACATGACGGTGAAGCGGGGCAACGTGTTGGCTTTATGCGGCGGCAACGGGGCCGGCAAAAGCACGATTTTGCGGATGATCGTCGGCGTGCTGAAACCGAGCGGCGGTTCGATATGCGTGAACGGATACCGATGGGCTGACGATCGCAAAGCTTACTCGGCGCAGCTTGGGTATATGCCCGACGATTATTTGTTCGGCCAAGGATTGACGGCCGGCGAAACATTGTCCTTCTGGGCATCGCTGCGCAAAGTGTCCAAGCGGCGAACGGAAGAAACGCTTGCCGCCGTCGGACTGGCGGATGTTAGAAACGAGCAGGTGCGCTCCTTCTCCAAAGGAATGCGGCAGCGGTTATTATTCGCTCAAGCGCTGCTTGCCGAACCGCCGCTGCTGGTCATGGACGAGCCTACCAACGGTCTCGATCCGTTCTGGATGCATTCGTTCGTCCAACTGGTTCAACAATTGAAAAGCCAGGGGCAAGCCGTCGTTTTTTCAACGCATCAGTTGCAAATCGCGGAAGCGGTTGCCGACGATGTCGTTTTTCTCGATCGGGGACGAATCGTTTGCGAAGGCAAGACGGCCGAGTTGAAGCAATCCCACGGCCCGGCCGGGCTGCAGGCGGTATTTAACCGTTTGTACGGATTCGAAACCGAATGAACCGGCACCGAAGAAATCGAAGCGCTGTTGCAGTCGATGCAGCCTGCTCATCCTAACATTTCAAGAAATGGAATGAATAAAACATAATAATTTCTATAAAATAACTAGAAAGTTAATGTTTTCCCATGTGAAATGTAAGGAGGAGCAGATTGATGGGCGATGAACAGAACAGAGAGAATGCGATGGAAAACGGCATATCGGTAACGGGTGCCGGCGATGCGCTTGACGGGCGCAAGGGCGAAGGGGAAGACGATCGAACGCTTACGACAAGACAAGGGCATCCTGTCGCGAACAATCAAAATTTGCGCACGGTCGGAAATCGCGGGCCCGCCACGCTGGAGAATTATCATTTCATCGAGAAAATTACTCATTTTGACCGCGAACGGGTGCCGGAACGGGTCGTTCATGCGCGCGGAGCCGGTGCTCACGGGTATTTCGAAGCGTACGGCAAAGTCGGCGACGAACCGATATCCAAGTATACCCGCGCGAAATTGTTCCAGGAAGCAGGCAAGCGAACGCCGGTATTCGTACGCTTCTCGACCGTTATTCACGGCGGCCATTCTCCCGAAACGTTGCGCGATCCGAGGGGATTTGCCGTCAAGTTTTATACGGAAGACGGCAACTGGGATCTGGTTGGCAACAATTTGAAAATATTTTTCATCCGGGATGCCATTAAATTTCCCGATATGATTCATGCTTTCAAGCCGGATCCGGTTACGAACATTCAAGACGACGAGCGATTTTTCGATTTTTGCAGCAATTCGCCGGAAACGCTGCATATGGTCACTTTCGTTTACTCCCCGTGGGGAATACCGGCCAATTACAGACAAATGCAAGGTTCGGGGGTCAATACGTACAAATGGGTCAATCAAAACGGGGAAGCCGTGCTTGTGAAATACCATTGGGAGCCGAAGCAAGGCATTAAAAACTTGACGCAGGCCGACGCGGAAGCGATTCAAGCGAAAAATTTCAACCATGCGACGCAAGATTTGTATGAAGCGATCGAACGGGGAGATTATCCCGAATGGGAGCTGTTCGTTCAAATTTTAAGCGACGGCGATCATCCGGAACTGGATTTCGATCCGCTTGACGACACCAAAATTTGGCCGAAAGATCAAATTCCGTGGCGGCCAGTCGGACGGATGGTACTGAACAAAAATCCGCAAAATTACTTCGCCGAAGTCGAGCAGGCTGCGTTCGGCACCGGGGTTCTCGTAGACGGCCTGGATTTCTCGGACGATAAAATGTTGCAGGGACGAACGCTTTCCTACTCCGACACGCAGCGCTACCGGATCGGAGCCAATTATTTGCAGCTGCCGATCAACGCGCCCAAGAAGCGGGTGGCGACGAATCAGCGCGACGGGCAAATGGCCTATTACGTCGATCTTGCGCCCGGACAAAACCCGCATATCAATTACGAACCTTCCTCTTTGAACGGTTTGCGCGAAGCGTCCCAATCGGGCCGGGAATATACGCCGCATGTCGAAGGGAAGCTGGTGCGCCAAAGCATCGACCGGACGAACGATTTCAAGCAGGCCGGCGAGACGTACCGGGCATTCGACGATTTCGAGCGGAACGATTTGATCTTCAATCTTGTCAATGCCTTGCAGAAATGCAGTCCGCATATTCAGCAGCGCATGATCGAATTGTTTACGCAATGCGACGAAGACTACGGCCGGCGCGTTGCCGACGGATTGAAACAAGCGGCGGAGCGCAAGGGAGCCGGGCCGTTAGGATCCGCGCATACCGGCGAAGCCGTCAAGGAAGCGGAACAAAGAGGCCACGACACCGATTCATATTAAGTGGCGACGAGAAGGATGCCGGGAAGCGCATATGCTCCGCAGGCGTCCTTTTCTCTCGAAAGGGCCGGGTACCGACACAAAAAAATTTTTGCAGTTTACGGGCAAAAGGATTACAATAATCAAAGTAGAGAATCCGTTTAGGCTAATCCGTAGTACTTCGATGTGAAATTGTTCACAAATAGTCTTATTTTAGGTGACAAAATTCGGAGAATTTTTCTAGGATGCTTGTCTTTGCGGAAATGAAGAAAAGGAGGTCATTTTCACATGTCTGAAACTGTCACACAACAGCAGGCAGAACAAACTGCAACAACCCAGACGCGGGGAGAGTTGGATATACTCGACCAACTGATGAAGCCCGAGGTGCAACAATCGCTCACCGAATTAGTAGAGCAACTGCCGAAATTGGCGGAAATGGTCACTTTCATGACCAAAGCGTACGATGTCGCGCAATCTCTCGCTACGGACAAGGTTCTGATCGAAGATTTCAAAGGCGGATTGAACGAATTCGTCAAGCCGATCCAAGAGAAAGCGAAAGGAATCGCATCCGCTGCGATTGAAGCGAACGACCGCGCCGAATCGGAAACGGCAACCATCGGCCTGTTCGGCATCTTGAAGATGTTGAAAGATCCGCAAGTGCAAAAAACGCTTCGCTTCGCGCAAGCGTTCTTGGACGTATTATCCGAGCGACAAAAACGGCAATAATTCGGCAATGATTCGAGAAAGGATGGAGAATAAACAATGGCAAAACATATTGTTATATTAGGCGGCGGCTACGGCGGGTTGCTTACCGCGCTGACTGCGCGCAAATATATTCCGGCCGAAGACGCTCGAATTACGGTCGTGAACCGCAACGGATACCATCAGATCGTCACGGAATTGCACCGTCTTGCCGTCGGCGGCTTGAACGAAAGAAATGTGGCGCTCCCATTGGATAAACTGTTGCGCAAGAAAGATGTCGATATCGTGATCGGCACGGTGCAGGAAATCGCATTGGAGCAAAAACGGGTGAGCCTGGCCAGCGGCACAGCCTTGGAGTACGACGCTCTCGTCATCGCGTTGGGAAGCGAAACGGCGTATTTCGGCATACCTGGTTTGGAAGAACATAGCTTTACGCTGAAATCCGTGGAGGATGCCAACCGGATTCGCGCACATGTCGAAGCATGCCTCGACTCGTACAGCCAAACGAAGAACAAAGCGGATGCCACTTTCGTCATTGGCGGAGGCGGCCTGTCGGGCATCGAATTGATCGGCGAGCTTGCCGATACGCTGCCGCAGCTATGCCTCAACAAAGGCATCGACTTTAACGATATATCGCTTTATTGCGTCGAAGCCGCGCCTTCCATATTGCCGGGCTTTGCGCCGGAATTGGTGGAACGCGCGAAGACGAGTCTGGAAAAACGGGGCGTCACCATTTTGACCGGCGTCGCCGTGACAGAAGTGCAAGGGAAAAACGTCATTCTGAAAGACGGCACGTCCATTGAAACGAATACGCTCGTCTGGACGGGCGGAGTGACCGGAAATAAAGTCGTAGCGGATTCCGGGATCGAGGCGAACCGCGGACGCGCGACCGTTAACGCGTTTATGCAATCTACGTCGCATCAAGACGTATTCCTTGCGGGCGACAGCGCGGTCGTTATGGGACCGGAAGGCCGCCCTTATCCGCCGAGCGCGCAGATCGCATGGCAAATGGGCGAGCTTGTCGGTTACAACTTATTCGCCTATTTCAAAGGCGCGCCAATGAAGGAATTCCAGCCTGTCTTCTCCGGCACGCTTGCCAGCCTTGGCCGCAAAGACGCGATCGGAACGATCGGCGGCAATCAAACCCGCCTGAAAGGCATGCCCGCTTCATTGATGAAAGAAGCGAGCAATATCCGCTATCTATCCCATATTAACGGGCTTTCTTCTTTAGTGTACTAGGATTTTTCGTTCGATTGATCCGAGTCACGCGGACTGTTATCCCCTTTAAGCGATCCACGCATGTTTCGCTTGAAGGGGATTTTTATATCGTTTTGTCGTTTGACAATGGAGTTGTCGGTTTGGTCATTTTGTACCGTTCGATCGCGAGACTGGTGGCGCGGAATTGCCCGAAATATTAGTAAGACTAGCCTTAGGTTGTACGGAGTACAACATTTTGCGGGGAAAAAGCATAGAATGGGTCGCTATGTTGCAGAAAATACAACAATTTCGGTAAATTGTTGGCCTGCATCGCTCGAAATGGCCTGAAATGTTGCATATTGTGCAGCATAGGTGGCAGTCGCTTCATGAAACGAGGTAATACGTTGCACATTTTACATCATAGGGATAGTGGACGTCCCGCGGAGTAGGCACTTTAGCTAGCAAAAATATGTAACGCCGAAAGCTGGCGTTAATTTTGCCGCGTGTCCATCTTGAGCTGGATTAGATGGAAAAGCCATAGCGATGACGTTCGAAGGATCTTTTGCTTTTTATGCGAAAACGGATTATGATAATTACTGTCTTTATCAATTGGCTATGTAAATTTTTCCTTTGATACGCAGACGGAATTGAGGTGATCGCAATTAACAAAAAGGCAAAACTGATTTCCTTTGCCTTCCTCGTCATTCTTTTTATCGCAGCGCTAACCACCGAACCTTTCTCGCTATTGCTTAGAGGCGATTTGGAGAAATTTCGGGAGCTGACGAATGAGAATATGGCGCTCGTTTTGCTTCTTACGTTGACATTAATGATTGTGCAAAATTTGGTTACCATTATTCCGGTCATCGTTCTTATTTCTTTGAACGTTACGATGTTTGGTTTTATTTACGGTTATCTATGGAGCTACCTTTCGAGCATCGTTGCGGCTACCATCGCATTTTTCGCCGCGCGTTACTGGTTTCAGGAGTTTCTATCGCGCAAGTTGAATCAGAAATGGAAGAATAAAATAGAGGGTAGAGGATATGTATATATTCTCATTTGCAGATTGCTGCCGTTCATGCCTTCAAGCATTATCAACACGGCGGCAGGAATAAGCGGCATGAAGTTCGGCCATTTTACCATCAGTACGGTCATCGGCAATTTTATTTATTTTTCCGCATTGGCATTGGTCTCATTAGGAATTATGTCCATTGAATTCAACGGATACACTTACGCAAGCATGATCGGCGTCGCTGCGCTCGGCGCGGCGGCGGTATATGCTATACGGCGAAAGCGCAAAGCGAGGACTCAAGAGGAAGGCAGCGAAACGAACGGAATGTAGCGTCCCTAGAAAATACAACTATTCACCCCCGGCGATCGCGACGAATTGTTGGGGTTTTTGTTTTGTTTCCCTTCCAAAAATAACAACACATAATTGAAAATGAATCTTCGGAAAATATATCGTGTAACACATTAACTACACCGATTTGGAGGATAAGCATGAAAAGAATCGCTGCCATTATGATTGCGACGGCTTTGTCGTTATCTTGCGCCGCAGTTGGTTTTGCGGAGCCGGTAACCCATCATAAAACGCATGAAAAGCGTCATGTGAAACAACATGCGAAAAAGCATCATGTGAAGCCGTACAGCAAACATGCAAAAAGAATCAAAATGAGAGCAGTCGAAACGCCGGGAATGCCGAAATCGGGATTGGGCGGAACGAGCAAGTAACGACAAAAAGAGGGGCTTCCCTCTTTTTTTCAATTTGAAAATCGGGATGAAAGGATTGTGACGGCTTTGCGAATGAAATTTTTGTTCGTAGTCAGCCTTTTGATCATATTATGCGGATGCTTCGCGCAAACCGGCGAGCGCCGGCCGGAAAGCGAACCGATTCGGGCGGAGAATCGTCCCGATGCGGAACAGCTTCAGTCTTACGACCGGTTAGCGGCGCCGGAGCCGGAACAAATTCGAACAGATGATGCGAACCAGCGGAATGACAGCGCCGAATTTACGGAAGAGGAGGAAAGAGACGAACCGGAAGAAACGGAGGAGATTTCTTTCATTCCGGTGCGGCTTCGAATTCCGTCAATCGGTTTGGATACGATCGTAGAGCCGGTAGGAATACTGGAGAATGGACATATGGGGGTACCGAAGAAGTTCGATCGCGTAGGCATTTTAAGTCCTTGGACGAAACCGGGCGAACCGGGAAACGCTGTCATCGCCGGACATCTCGATCATTATACCGGGCCGGCGATCTTTTATCATTTAAGAAAATTAAAGAAAAACGATAAAGTGACGATTTCGGATCAGAAAGGGAACCAGTTGACTTATACTGTAAAATCGGTGGAGTCGTACAAAACCGAAGAAGCTCCTCTGGAACGAATTTTTGGAGAAGCGGAAACATCGAATCTGAATTTGATTACGTGTACCGGCAAGTTCGATAAAAAGAAGCGCGAACATAACCGACGATTAGTCGTCTTTACCGAGTTGGAATCGCAATAAATCCGTTGCAACTTGCACGTTATAAGGAAGGAAATCAGACTTTAGTCCAGTTTTTCCCTTGACCTTAGCTAGATGACGAACGAAGTATGAATTGGTACGATATAGCTAACAAGCAAAGGGAGGAAAAATATGAATTCGCGCGCAATCGTTGGCGCCGTGCTTGTATTGTTCGGCGTATTTCTGTTTCTAAACCGGGGAATTGAATTCGGGCCTGGGACGATTATCGGATATTTTTGGCCGAGTATGTTCGTGCTTCCGTTAGCTATATTTTTTCACTGGATGTATTTCTCGGTTACGAATCGGCGGGGAAGCGGGCTCTTGATTCCGGGCGGAATTCTCTTCACGGTAGGAGTCGTCTGCCAAATATCGATGCTGTACGATAATTGGGGATCTATGTGGCCCGGCTTTATACTGGCTCCGGCGGTGGGATTATTCGAATTTTATTGGTTCGGCAATCGCAACAAGTGGCTGCTGATCCCGATCGCGATTTTATCGACATTGTCGATTTTGTTCTTTGCGGTGTTTTCGCTTGGATCGATCTTCAACCGTTTCAACGATCAACCGCTCTTTGCAATCGCGTTGATTGTCGTTGGAGCGTTTTTGCTGATCGGATGGAGAAGGAAATCGTCTGTCGTCTAATCGCTAGCGATTTATGTAACGCAGAAGGGGAGGGCCATCGGCCCTTTTTTCATTTTATTGCGATTTATGGCGTTTGGTTTTATTATGTGCATTTCCGTCCCTTCTGTCGATATCCCTCTCGTTCAGAAGGCCGTTTCTAGCCTTCGATAAGCTGAATATCCGTTTCCCTACAGAATGTCCACGATTACTTTTAAATATGAAAACAGGTTACGCCTGGCGTACAAAACGGCCATTAAAAAGCCTGATAGCGGTGGGATGGTACAGACAGGAGATTTATTTAATTATGTTAATAATTAACGAGGTTATGCCGTGGGATGCCTTCTGAGCGAACGGGATTTCGACAGAAAGCGGGAAAAAGAGGAAGGTAAAAGCGTGCATCACTTCGCTAACGTTGTTTTGATCGAACGGAGAAATGCGTAAGGATCGAATCGTATAAAACGAAGCGGCCGACACTCCCAAGAAAGGGGGCCGGCCGCTTTACCGAGGCCAACAACGTTACAGTTTTAATTGCTCGTGTTGAATATGCGAATGCTCCGTTTGAATCGTGCTGTGCGTAATGCCATATTCCGTTTCGAGCCGATGTATGGCTTGCTGCAGCACCGCTTGGGAATCCGCATCGTTGTCGACTCGCATATGGCAGCTTAATGCGTGAAAACCCGATGTAACGGTCCATATATGAAGATCGTGCACGTCGACGACGCCGTCGATGCTTTGGAGCGTTTGTTTTACCTCGTCGTGATCGATATTGTCCGGCGTTCCTTCCATTAGAATGTGAACCGCCTGCTTCAAGACGCCCCATGCGCCTCTCAATATTAACAAGGCGACGACAACGCTGATGATCGGATCGGCAACGTACCAGCCGAACACGAGCATAACGAGTCCGGCGACGATCGCGCCGACCGACCCGAGCATATCGCCAAGCACGTGAAGATAGGCGCTTCGAAGATTGACGTTGTTTTTCACGTCGCCTTTTCTCATCAGCATCCATGCGCTGATCATGTTGGCCGCGAGTCCGATCGAAGCGATCAGCATCATCGAACCGCTCGCCACTTCGGGCGGATTGTAGAATCGCTCGCAGGCTTCTTTTATGATGAAAAAAGCGATAACAAATAAGGTAACGCCGTTGAACAGGGCCGCCAATATTTCAAACCGGTAAAATCCGAACGTTCTCTTCGGCGAAGCGGCTTTGGCCGCAAAGATCATGGCGACCAAACTGAGCAGCAGCGAGCTTGCGTCGCTCAACATATGCCCGGAGTCCGACAATAGCGCGAGACTTCCTGTAACGAGTCCGCCGGCAAACTCCAACACCATAATGGACGTAGTGATAACAAATGCAATGAGCAAACCTTTCTTGTTTCCTTCGCGATTGTCTCCGTGGCTGTGGCCGCCTGCCCCGTGATGATGTTGATGATGGCCGATCCCATGGTGGTGGTGATGTTCGTTGTTGCGGGTTTTGGTTGACGTATTGTTCTTCATAAACAGACACCTCTTTTAGACCGATTTTTTCCAAATATTCTGCATTCAATTAAAAACATTAATATATGAACATATGCTCATATATAATATATAACACATCGTTTTGTTTTGCAAGCTTTCGATCTTTAAGATTTTTAATTTCTATCTTGTCTATTCTTTAGAAAAACTTAATTTTATTTTTAAGGAAAAATAAGACGGCCGGGCTAACATGGATGTATTAAGACAAAGCGTATCGTTTTGCTGCAAGTCGCGGCTTACGGAAAGCGGCGCTTCACTTATACGTTTAGGAGGCTTTATTTATGAAAAAAGCAACGGTTGCGGTATTGTTCGGCGGCTGTTCCACCGAATACGAAGTATCGCTAAGCTCGGCCGCCGCGATCATCGAACATTTGGATCGGGATCGCTATCACATCGTTACGGTAGGAATTACTCGAAACGGACAATGGCTCTTATATAAAGGAGAAGTAGAAGGGATTCGGGACGACAGCTGGCATGCGCATCCCGATTGCTCGCCGGCATGCATATCCCCGAGCAGGGAGGTTCGAGGACTGATCGAGTTTATCAGTACTGAATTTCGCATCATTCCGATCGATGTTGTCTTCCCGGTTTTGCACGGCAAAAACGGAGAGGACGGCACCGTACAGGGACTGCTTGAACTGTCCGGCATCCCGTTCGTCGGTTGCGGCACGCTTTCATCCGCGATCTGCATGGATAAGGACATCGCGCACACATTAGTTCGCAACGCGGGCATCGCAACGCCGGATTCGATTACGCTGCATGAAGGCGATTCGATCGACAAGGCCGCCGTCGACGCTGCCAGGCTCGGCTTCCCCCTCTATGTGAAACCCGCCAAATCGGGGTCGTCCTTCGGCATTACGAAGGCTTTCGACGAGGGGGAGTTGATCGACGGCATCAAGCTCGCCTTGTCGCATGACGATAAAGTGGTGATCGAGCGGCATATTCAAGGGTTTGAGGTAGGCTGCGCGGTTCTCGGCCATACCGATCCGATTGTTGGGGAAGTAGACGAAATTGAAATCGCCGGGCATTTTTTCGATCATCATGAGAAGTATTCGCTGGAAACGTCATCGATCCATCTGCCTGCCAGAATTGGCGCCGACATATCGGCCAAGGTCAAAGAGACGGCGCTGAAGATTTATCGGACACTCGGCTGCAAAGGGCTGGCCAGGGTAGACATGTTCTTGACAAGCGAAGGAGGGCTCGTGTTTAACGAGGTGAACACGATGCCCGGTTTTACGTCGACGAGCAGATATCCGAATATGCTTCGCTCCATCGGCATTTCCTATGCCGAAATTTTGGATCGGCTCGTTGCGCATGCGCTTACGGAGGAGCCAGTCGTATGGAATTGACAGCATCCGTTCGGACCAATCATGCCCAGCCTTCGTTGGCATACGATGTCATTCATTTGGAACGCGGCCATATTTATCGGGGACATCTGTTATTGGTCAACAGCAGCCATCCGATCATGGTGCCGCAAGACGCGGCAGACCTTGTGCTTGTGGACCGCATGTACGCGGCTTCGCATTCCTATGAACCGGATTTATCGTTGGAAAAAACCTGCTTCGAGCAGCTGCAGGCCTTGTTGAAAGCTTGCCGCGCGACGGATCGCATCGCCGTCGTCAGCGGTTATCGTTCGAGAGAAGCGCAAGCGCAAATCTATGAAACTTCGCTGCGGGACAACGGCGCCGCTTTCACTGCGAGTTATGTGGCCCGTCCGAACGAAAGCGAGCATCAAACGGGGTTGGCGGTAGATGTCGGCGAGCGGACGGATCATGTCGATTATATTCGTCCTTCGTTCCCCGACCGCGGCGTCTGCTTCGTTTTCAAACGGCTTGCCGCCGAATACGGCTTTATACAAAGGTATCAAACAGGGAAGGAAGCGATCACGAACATAGCCTGCGAGCCGTGGCATTTTCGCTATGTCGGCTTTCCGCATTCGGCGATCATGGAACAACGCGGATTTTGCCTGGAAGAATACATCGAATATGTCAAGCAATATACGTTTCAACGTTCGCATCTCGTTATGGAACATAAACATGCGGCAATAGAAATCTACTACGTTCCGGCGGAGGGCGGCATTACGAACGTACCTGTCGTGCGCGGCGATCGGTATTGCCTCTCGGGCAACAATCAGGACGGGTTCGTCGTGACCGTATTTCACCGAAAAGGCAGTGACAAGCATGGCTGCGCCTAACGGCCCAAGTTACATCGGACTCGATCGTTTCAAAATCGTCGCCGCCTTGCTGGTCATCGCCATTCATACCGGCCCGTTGATGTCCTACAACGGCTATGCCGACTTTATGCTGACCGGCATCGCAGCGCGCCTGGCCGTGCCGTTTTTCTTTATCGTCTCCGGTTTTTTCCTCTTTCGCAAGCTGACCGGCGACTTGGGCCAAGATCGGAGAACGCTGCACCGTACGGTTCGCAAAATCGGGATATTGTACTTGGTTTCGATATTGCTATACTTGCCGTTAAATATCTATTCAGGCTATTTTACCGACGATTTCAGCTTCTTTTCTTTGTTGAAGGATATCGTTTTCGACGGCACGTTTTATCATTTATGGTACCTTCCGGCGCTGATGATTGGGATGTATATCGTCTACTATCTCACCCGGATTTTTTCGCTCCGGATTACGCTTGCCGCGACGGGAATATTATATGCGGTCGGTATGCTCGGCGACAGCTATTACGGATTGATCGAACGAAGCGGGATATTGCTGGACGCCTATACATCGATGTTTGCGCTGTTTGATTACACGCGAAACGGTTTGTTTTTCGCGCCGCTTTATTTAGCGCTTGGCGCGTGGGCGGCCGCACGGCCCGATTCGGGCCGGTCGGCGCAAGCAAGCGCCGCATGTTTGGCCGCATCGCTTGCATTGATGTTCGGCGAAGGGATGCTGCTGCGTCAATTGGAGCTGCCGCGGCACGACAGCATGTATCTATTTCTCGTTCCCGCCGTATACTTTCTGTTTGGCTTCTTGCTCTTGGAGCGGCCTAAAAACGAGAGCGGAAGAGGGCAAACGCTCAGACAGATCAGCACATGGATTTATATTTTGCATCCGATCGCCATTGTCTTCGTGCGAGGCGCCGGCAAATTAACCGGACTGACTTCGATCGTCGTCGGCGATAGTCTGATCCATTACGTATGTGTCGCGCTGCTGTCTATCCTATTGTCTCTCGCTGCGGTCCGGCTGCTGCGATTTTTCGCGCCCAAGCCGGTCAGCCGCCACAGAGCATGGGCGGAAGTCGACCTAGCCCGTATTGCGCATAATGCCTCGGAGCTTAAACGCGTGTTGCCGCCCGCTTGCGATTTGATGGGGGTCGTGAAGGCGAATGCGTACGGGCACGGCAGCGTACCGGTGGCCAAGCATCTGTGCGGCATCGGCGTCAAACATTTCGCGGTGGCGGAAGTGGACGAAGGGATCGCATTGCGGAAAAACGGGATAAAAGGGGAAATATTAGTCCTCGGATATACTTCTCCCGACCGTTTCGCCGATCTTGCGCGCTACCGTCTTTCGCAAACCGTTATTAGCAGCGATTACGGCAAAGCGTTGGACGAATACGGCAAACCGATCAATGTGCATATTAAAATCGACACGGGCATGAGCAGATTGGGCGAACATTACAGCCGGATGGAACAAATTTATTCGATGTATCGGCTCCGCCACGTTCGGATCGCGGGAACGTTCACTCACTTGTCGGTTTCGGACAGTCAGGAAGAGCAGGATATCGCTTTTACGGACCGCCAAATTAGCCGGTTTATGAAAACGGTGGAACAATTAATACGGGTGGGAATCGATCCCGGTACGCTTCATATCCAAAGCAGTTACGGAATTTTGAATTATACGGATATACACTGCGGATTGGCCCGTCCCGGGATTGCTCTGTACGGAATGCTGTGCAATGAGAACGATCAGGTGAACGCGGATGCCGACTTGCGTCCCGCACTGTCTTTAAGAGCGAGAGTTACGTTGGTCAAGCGATTGAGCGAAGGCGAGCCTGTCGGCTACGGGCGAAATTACGCGGCCGGGCGCGATTGCGTCATCGCGACTGTATCCATCGGCTATGCCGACGGCGTTCCGCGGGAATGGTCCCGGAAGGGCGGGTATGTTCTTATCCGCGGACAGAAGGCGTTCATTGCGGGCAATATTTGCATGGATCAGTTGATGGTCGATGTAACCGGTATTGACGGCGTGCAAGAAGGCGATACGGCAACGATTATCGGACAGGACGGCGAGGAAGCGATCGGGGCGCAGCAGATCGCCGGACGATGCGGCACGATCGCCAATGAAATTTTGACGGGAATCGGAAGCAGAGTGCCGCGAATTTATTTGAACAAGTAAATGGGAAGCGAAGCGGTCATTCGGGGGAGGCGTATAGCCTTCCCTTTCTTTATGCAACCACTTAAAAACTTGTTCAAATGGCACGAAAAAGATATAATATACTAGATATTATGAAGTCAGACGACGAGGATTCAATATGGAAAGAGAGCGGAAACAGTATGGGGCGTAAATGGAATAATATTAAAGAAAAGAAAGCGTCGAAAGATGCGAACACAAGTCGTATATATGCAAGATTCGGACGCGAGATTTACGTAGCGGCCAAGCAAGGGGAACCCGATCCGGAATCGAACCGGGCTCTAAAGGTCGTGCTGGAACGTGCCAAAACGTATAATGTGCCGAGAGCGATCATCGATCGCGCGATCGAAAAGGCGAAGGGCGGCGCGGAGGAAAACTACGACGAATTGCGTTACGAAGGCTTCGGACCGAACGGGGCCATGGTTATCGTGGACGCATTGAGCAATAATGTAAACCGTACCGCTTCCGAAGTGCGCGCCGCATTTACGAAAAACGGCGGCAGCCTGGGCGTAAGCGGATCGGTTGCCTATATGTTCGACGCGACCGCAGTGATTGGGTTGGTCGGCAAAACGGCCGATGAAGTATTCGAAATATTGGTGGAAGCGGAAGTCGACGTACGCGATATGATGGAGGAAGACGACGCCGTCATCGTCTACGCCGAACCGGAGCAGTTCCATGCTGTGCAAGAAGCGCTCAAGAATGCCGGCATCGATGAATTTACCGTCGCCGAGCTTACGATGCTCGCGCAAAACTATGTCACGCTTCCCGAAGACGCGCAGACCCAATTCGAGAAGATGATCGACGTCCTCGAAGATTTGGAGGATGTGCAGCAAGTGTACCACAATGTAGAGCTTGACGAATAGAGACGAATCCGTCTTCCAAGACGGTCGGCGGGGCCGGTCCAGAAGTTGTTATCGACTTGGGACCGGCCTTTTTCTCGTTTCCCGAGTAGACGCATGTTATGAAGCATGGTTGCAACAACTTATTTTTTACAGCCATTTTGGGGATGTTAGCTACATGCGGCAAGTTAAATTTTACCGTACCGTTTGCCGTCCGTCTTGCTTATTGATCCCTATAAAGGAGCTGGATCCCGCGTGGAAATCTTTCTTATGGTCCTCATGTTTCTGGCGCTTATCGGCATCTCCAATGTCATCAACCGCTTCCTGCCGTTTATTCCGGTGCCGCTCATCCAAATCGCGCTTGGCGTCGCAGCGGCGTATATGCCCGGATTGTATCATGTGCCGCTAAACCCAGAGCTGTTCCTCGTCTTGTTCATCGCGCCGCTGTTGTTTAACGACGGGAAACTGACGCCGCGCGAGGAGCTATGGAAGCTGCGAACCCCCATTCTTCTCTTGGCGCTTGGACTCGTCTTTGCTACCGTTCTTCTTGCAGGGCCGTTTATTCACTGGCTTATTCCGGCAATCCCGCTATCGGCGGCCTTTGCCTTAGCGGCGATTCTTTCGCCGACCGACGCCGTTGCCGTCGGTTCGTTATCCGGCCGAGCCAATCTGCCGGGGAAAATTATGCATTTGCTCGAAGGCGAAGCATTAATGAACGACGCTTCCGGCCTTGTGGCGTTTAACTTTGCGATCGCCGCGACCGTTACCGGTTATTTCTCGCTCCCGAAGGCGATCGGAAGCTTCATCGTTATCGCCGCCGGCGGCCTGATCGCGGGCGCATTGCTCGGTTTTTTCGTCATTTGGCTCAGGTCGCTGCTCCGCCGGCTCGGGATGGAGGATACTACGCTTCATATGCTCATTATTATTTTGACGCCGTTTATCATTTATTTGATTGCGGAAGAGCTTCACGTATCGGGCATATTGGCCGTCGTTGCGGCGGGAGTCACGCATGCGGTCGAGCGGGATCGGATGAAGTCCGCTTCGATTCGGCTGCGCGTCGTATCGGACAGCACGTGGTCGATTATTCTGTATACGCTGAACGGTCTCGTCTTTCTATTGCTTGGATTGGAAGTTCCGGGAGTCATCGATCAAATATGGCGGGACCCGTCGTATAATAACGGCCAAGTGATCGGTTATATTGTCGCTATTACCGGCGTTCTTATCCTATTGCGCTTTTGTTGGGTATGGGCGGCTAACCGCCGGTTTAAACCTTCGCTGTTAACGGCGCTCTCCGGCGTTCGCGGCGCCTTGACGCTTGCGGCGGCGTTCTCGATTCCGATGACGCTTGCGGACAATCAGCCGTTCCCCGAACGAAATCTCATTCTTTTTATATGCGCGGGCGTCATTTTGCTAACGCTCGTTATCGCCAGCGTCATGCTGCCGCTGCTCACCCGCGGGTTGGGAATCCATTCGGATAACCGGGAGGAAGTAGAGCGCAATGCCCGCATTCAAGTGCTGGAAGCCGGATTAGCGGCCATACGCGAGGAAATGAGCGACGAGAACAAGCAAGAAGCGATGGACTTGCTGTCCGAATATTCGAGACGAATCCATTTGTCGAAATTGAAGGGCCATTCGGACATCGGAAAAGCGTGGAGATCGGCGGTGGGTCTTCGCATGGAGGCGCTGAGCGCGGAAAGAAGCGTCGGCGAGCGATGGCTTCGAGACGGGCGCATCTCTCCCGAATTTGCAGATCGTTTCCAACGGTCTCTTGACAAGGTAGAGCTATTGCTGTCAAGCCGGTATCGCATCAAAATATGGTTGATGGCGGCATGGTCGGCTTTATGGCATGGATTGAAGGGGCGGAGGCAAAAAAGGAAGATGGACCCGTCGCATCCGGAATGGAATATTTATAAGGAGCTTAAGCTCGAGGCGGCCCGCGCGGCGATAGAACGAATGAAACAGTTGGAGACGGAGCGCAATCGGGAAACCGTGCGGGCGATTATCGCGGATTATCGGGGCATGGAACTGCATCTCGAGAACGATCGCTTATGGACCCGGTCGAAAGGGCTGTTGAATGCGCAACGAAGAGATCTCGAGTTGAAGGCGATCCAAGCGGAACGGAACGCGATACAGAATCTGTTCGAGTTAGGGAACATCGATCGCGGTTTTGCGAATCAGTTGCGCATCGACGTTAATTTTCGCGAAGCGAATGTGTTCGAAACGAAGACACTGGACGAAGAATATATATGAGGCTAATCGAAACAAACCGGCGAATCAAATGTTTCCGGTGACAGAAGTAGTTGCGGAACCTTACGTAATAGGTTACCCTGTAACTATTGAATTGTGGGAGGAATACGAATCGTATCCTTCTTTTTCGCACGTTTGTAAACGCTTTAACGGTTATAAGAACGCAGACAGGGGATGACTGACTTGAAGCCCGTGAAGTTGCCCGGAAATCGAATCCGCGGAAGCAGGCGCTACTTTAAGCCATATTCGCTGAAACACCGGTTGATGATCAGCTTATTTATGACCGCTTTGATGCCGCTTATTCTAGTCGGAAGCATTTCTTACGTTTCGTTATCCTCGATCTTGGACAACAAGGCCGAACGGGGCGTCCGCAGCCATTTGAACCAGGTTCGTTTCTCGCTCGAAAATACGTTAAGCCAATTGAATCACGTTTCCCAGCAGCTTGCGTTTGACGGGAGGGTAGGGAAAAATTTGGAGCGGTATTTTTTGGCCGATTCATACGAGAAGAAAGCGCTGCATGACGAAATCGTCAGCGAGTTGAGCCTGATCAATTTTACCAACCCGACGCTGGGGCTGACTTTCTACTATATCGAAGGCACGAATCGGTATTTATTCGAAAATTACAGAGTGCAAGAACCGTTCGATATCGACGGATTGCCCGTCCTGATGAAAACGAGCAAAATCACTTATTACGGGCCGCATACGTCGTTAAATCCTTTGGACGGCAGCCAGGTATTCTCGGTGAAACGGAAGGTAGAGTTGCCCGAGAGCGATACCTTATATCTTTATATTGAAACGAGTTTTCGATTGGCGGAAACGATCATTAAGAACGATCCGTTGAACAGCAATACATATCATTTGATTCTCGACGGAAACGGAGTCGTTACCTATAGCGAGGACGAACGGCATTTTCCCGTTGGAAGCTTGCTCGACGGATTATCGGAGGATAAAACGCTTGTAAACGGTTTCTATTTGTTCCGGGACCGCCAAAGCCCGACATGGAACATCGTGGCGGCGGTTCCCCAGGCGGCATACGACGCGGAAATCGATCGTTGGGAGAAGCAATTCGCCTTGCTCGGCACATTGTCTTTGGCCGTCGGCTGCTTATTCGCCGTCATTATATGGCGCACGCTATATCGCCCTTTGCGCAATTTATATTTGGACATCCGCGCCGTCCGCAGAAATAATCTGACGGCGCCCTCCCGTTGGTCGAACAATTTGGAATTCGATACGATTCATAACGAGTTTACGAAAATGCGGCAGCGAATTTCCGAATTGATCGGCGAAGTAGAACGGAAGGAGAAGCGGAGAGCGGAACTGGAAATGGAGCGGCTGATGCACCAGATCAACCCGCATTTCCTGCACAATACGCTCGATACGATCCGGTGGCTGGCGCGGGCCAAGGGAGAGAAAGAAATCGATCATCTGATCTCCACGCTAAATAAAGTGCTTCATTATAACTTGAGCAAACGGGGAGAAGCGTTGATCAAGGACGAATTGGAGGCGATCCGCCAATATATTATGCTGCAAGGCGTACGTTACAACTTCCAATTCGATCTGCGGATTTATGCGGATGAAACCGTGCTGCAGCGCCCTGTGCCGAAATTTATACTTCAGCCGATCGTGGAAAACGCCTTGTTTCACGGGCTTGACGACGAGAACGGTTTAATCGAGGTATCGGTCAAGGAAGACGGCGAAAACGGCGTCATGATCCGCATCAAGGATAACGGACAGGGCATGACGGAGAAAGAAATCGAACGGCTGCTGGACGGGGAATCGGACGATCATAAATCGTTCGGATTAGGAATCGGATTGCAGTACGTGATCCGTACGCTGCAATTTCATTTCGGAGAACGGGCGGGCCTTCAAATCGAGAGCGCGCCCGGGCAAGGGACGACCGTCATGGTGCGGTTGCCGACGAATGAGGGAGGTAAGCAGGATGTACAAGGTTTTAGTCGTTGACGACGATCATCTCGTGCGCAAAGGATTCATCGGCATGATGCCGTGGAATAAATACGGCTTCGAGGTCGCCGGCGAAGCCGGAAGCGGCAAGAAGGCGCTGGAACTGCTGACCGGGGAGCGAATGGACGTACTCATTACCGACCTGGCGATGCCGCTGATGTCGGGAATCGAATTGTTTCGCGAGGTTAAGAAGCTATATCCGCATATGCATACCGTCGTATTAACATTCCATCAAGATTTCGAGCTGATTCAAGAATCGTTGCGCTTGGGCGCGATCGACTATATTACGAAAACCGAACTGGAACACGAACAGATGGACGAGGTGCTGGCCCGGATCCGCACAAGAATCGACGAGAAGTCGCCGCGGAACGCGCCCGTTGCCGGGCTGCCGGCCAATATTCCGCCGGAATCGGCTTCCGGCGCCGATTCGGACGAACTGCTCGCCTGCGTCCGCAAGGCGCTCGATTATATGAACAGCAAGTTTGACCATGAACTGACATTATCGCTTGTGGCCAAAGAGGCGAATATGAGCCGCAGCTATTTTGCCCGCTGCATTAAAGATTTTACCGGTAAAACCTTTCAAGAGCATCTCCGGGAAATCCGCATTTCCTATGCCAGAACGATGCTGGAACAAACGAGAAAACCGATCTACTGGATTGCCGCGAAGTCGGGATATCCGAACGAAAAATATTTTTGCAAAGTGTTTAAAGCCGTGACGGGAATGTTGCCAAGCGAATATCGCAAAAAATTCGATGTCTATAAGAACGGTTTGAACATGAACTGAGCCTCGGATGCTTCGGATGCGCAATTTTGCGTCAGCGACGGGAAAGGGAGGGAAACGCGATGCCGATACGCAAAGCGCTGCCGCTGCTGTTGTCGATGATGCTTCTGGCGGCGCTGCCCGCTTGCTTGCCAATCGCCGAAACGGCGGCCGACAAGGACGGATTGCATCATCAAGACGCCGAAACGGACGTTATCGATCCGTTCCGGTTGCCGGAGCCGGTCGAAGTGACCATGGTCAAATCGGTCAGACCCGATTTGAAGCTGCCGCCCGGCGATACGATCGAAGACAATTTGTTTACTAGATATCTCTATGATAAGACGAATGTAAAATTTAAAATATTGTGGTACGCTTCGGGCAACGACTACGATCAAAAATTCAATTTGGCGCTGGCCAGCGACGATTTGCCGGATGCGATGATCGTGGACGAAAAAACGTTCCGCATGATGGCGAAAGACGACTTGCTTGAAGATTTGACGGAAGTGTACGATAAGTACGCCTCGCCGCTACTGAAGGAAATATACGGCGCGACGCGTGGAGAAGCGTTGGACAACGCGACATATAACGGCAAATTAATGGCAATCCCGAATATATTGCCGAAGGCGGATTCCTATCCGCTCGTCTGGGTTCGCAAAGACTGGCTTGACCGATTGAAGCTGGCGGAACCGAGAACGCTTGAGGACGTGGCGGCGATTGCGCAAGCGTTCATCGAACGGGATCCGGACCGCAACGGAATTGCGGATACGATCGGAATGACCGGCAACAGCAAAGCGATCACATCGGGCGGGTATACCGAGGCCCATGATTTCAAAGCGGTGTTCAACGCATTCGGCGCTTACCCGAATATTTGGCATCGGGATGCGGAGGGCAAGCTCGTGTACGGCTCAACGACGCCGGAGGCGAAGCAAGCTTTGGCGCAAGTCCGGAAATGGTATGCCGAAGGTTTGATCGATCAAGATTTCGCGCTGCGCAAAAATCCGTTCGAACTGGTGAATCGCGGACAGACAGGCGTCTTCTTCGCGCCGTGGTGGGCTCCGTGGGAGATCGGCGAAGCGGTCCAGAACGATCCCGCTGCGGATTGGAGGCCTTATGCCATTGCCGGCAACGACGGAAAATATCATGCGACGATGGTTCCGATGAGCGGCAATTTTCATGTCGTGAAGAAAGGGTTCAAGCATCCGGAAGCGCTGATCGTCAATTTGAATTTACAAACCCGTTTCGGCCGCGAACCGACGGAGGACGATTTGCAGCTCGACGTCACGTATATCGAGATGTTTCCGTTGATGCTGTCGGTCGAATATCGGGATGCCGTCAGCCGCAAACACGACGCTTTGATGCGGTCGATTCGGGGCGAGACGGCGCCGCAGCAATTGTCCCAAGAGATGCGGTCGATTTACGAGCGTTACTTGCGCGATCAAGCGAACCCCGGGGCGAACGCGGGCGATTGGGCGCCTTCCCATGCCTATCGTTATTCGGGCGCCGCGCTCAAGCGGACATTCCACGAAATGAAGCCGTTGTTCACTGCGTCGACCCCGACAATGGAGAAGAAGTGGGCGAAACTGCAAAAGCTTGAAAACGAAACGTTCTTCAAAATCGTGCTGGGCGAAGAGCCGATCGAAGCTTTCGACCGATTCGTCGTGGAATGGATGGCGCAAGGAGGCGCGCAAATATTGAACGAGATCGAGCAGGAACTAAGGGGCGAATATGAATAGATGCCGAAAAGGCTTGATGGCCGTTGGATTGTATCCAACGGTTTCTTTGTTGTGGGCACGAATGCGGCCTTCTCATTGAAATCTATCCAACAGAATCTTCGAAATATGTTGAGAAAAAGAAAAAATGCGGGATTCCATTGGACTTTTTCCAATCGAACTTCCATTCGCGCCATAAACTAGGCATTGTTATTGTACGTTTTCCAATAGAACAATGGGCGAGGTCCGGAAAGTCGGTGCGAATCGGTGCAATTTCGTCTTCGAAACGTGCACTTTCGTCCAAACGGCCAAGAAGCCGCGACGAAAGTGCACGAAACAAAGACGATCTGCAGCCGCCGCGGGAGGTTATTTTTTTTACAATGAATAAAGCGCCGGTGAAGACGAGCGAAACAAAACGATACGATGACCGGCGAATGGAGGAAGGACGCAATGAAATTAGTACCGATCAATGAACATACGATTCGGCCCCTATGCGAGTTATGGAACCGCGAAATCGGCGGCGAATTTCCGATTCGCGAAGCGTTGTTCCGGCAGAACAGCATCCGCGACGCCAACGTGGTTGAAGCCGGTTCATGGGCCGCGCTTGCCGACGACGGGCAGAGCGTAGCCGGATTTGTCGTCTCGAAGATATGGCGGGAGCAGATCGAGCCGCTGCGGTTGGGCGAGGGAATGGGGTGGATCTCCGTCCTGCTCGTCGGCACAGCCTGGCGCGGGCAAGGCATCGGGAGCCGGCTGCTGGGAGCGGCCGAGCAGGCGCTGCGGCAATACGGCGTCCGCCAAATCCATATCGGCGGGGATCCGTGGCATTACTTCCCCGGGGTTCCGAAAGGCGACGCCCAAGCGGCAAGCTGGCTGGAACGAAGGGGTTACAAGTATCAGAACGACGTATACGACGTGTACCGCAATATGATGACGGAGCATCCGCCAGACTTTCCTTCTTTCCGGGACGGCGCGAGCTGTGTGTTGCTTTCGCCGGAACGGAAGGAGGATTTTCTCGCTTTTTTAGAGCGATGTTTTCCCGGCCGATGGTTGTATGAGGCCGTCAAATATTTCGAATACGGCGGCACGGGAAGAGAATTCGTCGTATTGGAGCGCGAAGGGGAGATCGTCGGATTTTGCCGGATCAATGACGCCGCTTCTCCGGTCATCGCGCAGAACACGTATTGGGCGCCGCTGTTTCGGGAGGAACTGGGAGGGATCGGGCCGCTCGGCGTAGACCCGGATTGCCGCAACCGCGGCTACGGGCTTGCGCTCGTGCAGGCGGCGATCCGCTATCAATACGACAACGGGATCCGCCATCTCGCTATCGATTGGACCGGCATTCCCGACTTTTATCGAAAATTGGGATTTGCGCCGTGGAAGACCTATGGCGTCTACTGCAAATCGACGCAGACAGAAGCAGGCTGACTCGTCGTCTAACATTACTTCTAGGGAGGCGAAGCAATTGGGTGGAACGAACCGCCAAAGGTCCGGCTCATGGGCCAAAGATCTGTTGTCGAACAAATGGCTGTACATTATGTTTATACCCGCGTTGATCTGGTATGCGCTGTTCGCTTATTGGCCGATGTACGGATTGATCATTTCGTTTCAGAAATACAACATTGTCAAAGGAATCGCAGGCAGCGATTGGGTCGGGCTCAAACATTTTATCGCGTTTTTCAAAGACCCGTTCTTCCCGCGCCTGATGCGCAACACGATATTGCTGAACGTATACGGGCTCGTATTCGGGTTCCCCATTCCGATCTTGCTGGCGCTCTGCTTTAACGAAATTCGCAATGTCGTTTTCAAACGAATTACGCAAACGATCAGTTATTTGCCTTATTTCATTTCCACGGTCGTTGTCGCCGGCATTGCGCTCACGTTTTTGTCGCCGACAACAGGGGTCATTAATGCGTTTCTGGAAAGATTGGGCGTGGACGCCATCCATTTCTTCCAAGAGCCGGGCTGGTTCCGCACGGTGTATACGACGCTCGGCATTTGGCAAAGCGCCGGCTTCAGCGCCATTATCTATTTTGCCGCATTGTCCGGCATCAGTCCGGAGCTGTATGAAGCGGCCCGCATCGACGGAGCGAATCGCTTCAACCAGCTTCGATACGTGACATTGCCGGGAATGATGCCGACGATCGTCATTATGTTCATTCTGAACCTTGGCAGCATGCTGGGAGCGGATTTCCAGAAGATCATCCTGCTGTACAATCCGACGATCTATGAAACGGCGGATGTGCTCAACACTTATGTATACCGCAAAGGGTTGATCGATTTCAACTACGGATTCGCCACGGCGGTCGGATTTTTCCAAGGGGTCGTCGGATTCGTTCTCGTCTATGCCGCGAACTGGATCAGCCGCAAAGTGAACGAAACTTCCCTGTGGTAATCGTGAGAGGAGAAATGTTATGGCAACCGTTATACGCAAAAAAGACTGGGCGGACGTTTGTTTCAATATTGCGATTTACGCTTTTATCGCGTTCGTTTGCTTCGTCACCTTGTATCCGTTCTATTATATTATCGTCGTTTCGTTAAGCGAGACAGGGCCGGTCATGAAGAACGAAGTGTTTTTCTGGCCCAAAGGGTTCAATCTGGCGGCATACAAAACGGTTTTGAATTATGACGGCATCGCGCTGGCGTATTTCAACACCATTTTATATACCGTGGCAGGCACCCTGATCAGTTTGCTGTTCACCGCGCTTGCCGCCTATCCATTGTCGTGCCGGGAATGGAAAATGCGAGGGCCGGCCACTATTTTTCTGGCGATTACGCTTTGGTTCAGCGGGGGGTTAATCCCTTTCTATCTGGTAGTGCGCAATATGGGGCTGCTCGATACGCGAATCGGAATTTTGCTGTACGGCGCGGTATCCACGTTTTACGTCATAATCATGCGCACCTATTTCAGCAGTTTGCCGACAGAACTGAAAGAGTCCGCGAAAATCGACGGGGCGAGCGAATTGCGCATCTTGTTTCAAATTATCGTTCCGTTGTCCAAGCCGGTATTCGCGGCGCTTGGATTGTATTACGCGATCGGAAAATGGAACTCGTTCTTCTGGGAATCGATCTTCCTGAACAATGAAAAGCTGATGCCGATGCAGGTCATCTTGATGCGGATTATCCGCAACAGCGCCTTCGACAAGGAAATGAAGCAAGCGCTGTTGCTCGATTCGGGCGTGCTGCCCCTTACGATCCAATATGCGGCCATTATCGTCACATCGTTGCCGATCATTCTCATCTATCCGTATCTGCAAAAGCATTTTGTGAAAGGGGTGATGATCGGCGCGATCAAGAGCTAGCAATGACGGCGGCATTCGGAACTTGGCTTGCAAACATGAAAGGGAGGGGTAAGCAAATGAATCAAAGATGGAAGATGATAGCCGTTTGGGCGATGGCGCTGCTGCTTGTCTTAACGTCGACGGCTTGCGGCGGAACGGACAAGGGAAGCGCACCGGAAACCGGGAATAACGGGGACAATGCGAAACAGGAAACGCAGGAAAAAACGAAATTATCGTTGTTTATCGTCAGCCGTTCGCCCGATGCGCTGTATACCAACGATACGCTGACCTGGAAGACGATCGGGGAGAAGTTCAACGTCGAATTCGACTTCATCACCGGCGACAACACCACGATGTCGGAAAAATTCCGGTTTACGATGGCTTCCGGCGATTATCCGGACATCGTGGCCGGGCAATTGAAAGACATGAATCAATTCGGCAAGGACGGGGCGTTTATTCCGCTGAACGACTTGATCGAACAGTATGCGCCGAGCATCAAGAAGCATGTGATCGACGACAAGGACGCCTTTATGCAAACTTCGGACGATGAGGGGATGATATACGGCGTGCCGATGATGTCCGCCATCCGCACTTCGAGCGGGCCGATGGTTCGCCAGGATTGGCTCGACCGGCTCGGATTGCCGATGCCGGAGACGATCGACGAATGGCATGCGACTTTGAAAGCGTTTAAAGAGCAGGATGCGAACGGCAACGGGGATCCGAACGATGAAATTCCGTTTGACGCGGAGGCCGAAGGCCACTGGTTTATCGGATTTTTGGACGCTTGGGGTTTGAATTGGGATTGGGACAACCGCTGGACGGAAGAGAACGGGAAGCTGATCTACACGCCGACCGATCCGCGTTTCAAGGAGTTTCTGGAAGTGATGAACCGTTGGTACGGCGAAGGCTTGCTGGATCGGGAATTGATGACAAGACAGAAAACCGATCTGGACACGCTCCTTTTGAACAATCGAGTCGGCGCCACCAACCATTGGATCGGACATATCGCCGGATTCAAGAACAAGGCGGAAGCGCAGCAAATCGAAGGCTTCGACTACCAGGTAGCGCCTCCTCCGGTCCTGAACAAAGGCGACAAGCCGCTCACGCATAAGCAGCAGAAAAGCGTCATTCAATTAGGTTGGGGTATTACGGCCAACAACAAGCATGTCGACCTGACGATGAAAATTTTCGAATACGTCAATAGCGACGAGGGGCAGATTTTGTTCAACTTCGGCAAAGAAGGCGATACGTACACGCTCGACGCGAACGGCGATTATCAATATACGGACAAGGTGACCTCGAGCCCCGACGGCATATATAACGGATTGCTCCGTTTCGGCGGCCAAGCGTGGATCGGCTTCCGCCAGCATCCGTATTACGAGAAATTGATTGCGGACGAAGATTCGTTCAACCAAATGTACAGTTATATCGAAAAGGATTATTTCCGTCCGCCGTATCCGACGTTGAAATATTCCGAAGAAGACAGCGAACGGTTCGGCGAACTGACGACGCAGCTGAATACTTACATCGACGAGATGGTGTCGAAGTTCGTTATCGGACAAGTGCCGCTCTCCAAATTCGACGAGTTCGTCAGCCAGTTGAAAAAGCTGGGGCTGGACGAGTTGCAGCAAATTCAAGACCGCACTTATGACCGCTATAAAGAAATGATCGGACAGTAAAGGAGGATGCGAATGAAAGCACAATGGGGAACAGGCATGTTGGCGGCTGTTATGCTGTTTGCGAACATCTCTCTCGCATCGGCGGAAGAAGCGGAGCAGTCCCGCGGCGCGATGCGCAATTTGGCGCTGGGCAAGTCTTACTCCGTCTCGCAGCCGCCCGATTCGCAATATAGCGACGACGGAACAAAGCTGACGAACGGCAAGTATGGGGCGGCCGCTTACGAGGACGAAGCCTGGGTCGGATTTTACAAGGGGAATACCCGCGAAGTGACGATCGATTTGGGAGCCGCGAATTCGATCGCCGCCATTAAAGCCAACTTCCTGCAAGCTCCGTCCGGCGGGGTGCAATATCCGAACGTGACATCCATTTCCGTCTCCGACGACGGCAAGGACTGGAACGCATTACGGCATGAAGGCGCCCCGTCCGCCTTCTGGCTCGCCGACCCGCCGACGTATTCGTATGAATGGGACGGCGCCAGGGACGGGGTTCCGGGCGGCAACAAGCACGCGTCCATGGCATACGCCCGTTATGTGAAAGTAACGTTTACGACGAATGTGTGGGTGTTTCTCGATGAAATTGAAGTGTGGGGCTATGAAGGGAAAGTGAAGGGAGCCCATAAGGCGAAATCCGAACAGCCGCGTTATTTGGAGCCCGGCAAGCGGACGACGGACGGGATTGGCGATATGGTGCTGCTGTACAACGGCCATTACCCCGACGGTTTGGGCGAGTGGACGAAAGAGAAAATCATTCCTTATATCAGCTATGTCGATCGGCAAGGACAGCCGCAAGATTGGCTGTTCGACGGCGTACTGTATTTAGGGCTGAGCTCGCCGGAAGGCAGAGCCTTCGAGATGTCTTTCAACGGGTCTGCCTTCGAAGATTGGCAATGGTATTTGGATAAGACATTCGCCCCGGACGGCGATATGGACCAGCTTAACGAGGCGGTGCGGGACGTGTCGCGCACGCTCGGGAAGAAGCAGGTGCCGTTTCCCGTGGTGCTGATGATCCCGTATCCGGCAGAGCCGCAGACGAATTTCGGCGATGTGGACGGCGACGGGATCGGCGAAAACTTTAGCGCAGCGGAAGTCGGGGCGGAAGCTTCCTTGGCCAACAAGAAAAAAGCGGTCGGCTGGTATATTGACGAAGCGTTGCGGCGCTGGAAGGACAAAGGGTATTCCCATCTGCAATTAAGCGGACTTTACTGGCTGAATGAGGAAGTGGCGCCGGACGGCACCCGCGATTCGGAATTGATCCGTTTTGCCGCGGATCGCGTGCATGACGCAGGCTTGAAATATTATTGGATTCCGCGTTACCGGGGATATCATTTTCATGATTGGAAGAAACTGGGATTTGATGCCGTAGCCTATCAATCGAACCACTTCTTCCAAGACAGCGACCGTACCCGAATCGACGACGCGGCCCAATTGGCGAAAGCGCTCGGCATGGGCGTGGAAATCGAATTCGACGAGAGGATCAACGAGGATGCCGGCTTTGCGAAACGCATGCTGGACTATCTCGAAGGCGCCAAGCCGAACGGTTACGATCGCAAGACGTTCCGCGGATACTATCAAGGAAACAAGGCAATCCTCGATGCGGCGCTAAGCGCCGATCCGGAAGCGAGGGCCAACTATGAGAAGATATACCGGTTTGTAAAAGGAAAGGATTAACATTTCCGCGACGCGATAGAAATAGAGGAGGAGAGAACACATGAGCAAGATTAGAATCGCCGTCATCGGAGCGGGCAGCATCTCCGACGTGCACCTGAACGCGTACAAAAATAACAAGGAAACGGAGATTGCGGCGATTTGCGACGTAAACGAAGAACGCGCAAGGCAAAAAGCGCAAGCGTATGGGGCGGGCAAAGCGTATGCCGATTACCGGCAAGTGCTGGCCGATCCCGACATCGACGCGGTCAGCGTCTGCACCTGGAATAACAGCCACGCGGAAATCAGCATAGCCTCTTTGCGGGCCGGGAAGCATGTGCTCTGCGAGAAGCCGCTCTGCAAAACGGTGGAAGAAGCGCTGGCGGTGGAAGCGGCCGCGAAGGAGAGCGGGAAAACGTTGCAGGTCGGCTATGTCAGGCGTTTCGGCATGAACGCGCAAGTTCTCAAGCAATTTGTCGATGCCGGGGATTTGGGCGAAATCTATTACGCCAAAGCGTCATGCCTGAGAAGATTGGGCAATCCCGGCGGCTGGTTTGCCGATACCGAACGTTCCGGCGGCGGCCCGCTGATCGATCTGGGCGTGCATGTCATTGACATCGCCTGGTATATGATGGGCAAGCCGAAGGTGAAATCGGTGACGGGCAATACGTATAAGCGGCTCGGCAATCGCGGCAATATCCGGCACCTGTCGTATTATAAAGCCGCCGATACAGGCGGCCCCAATACGGTCGAGGATATGGCCAATGCGCTCATCCGCTTCGAGAACGGCGCTTCCTTGTTCGTGGATGTCAGCTTTGCGCTGCATGCGCAGGAAGATCATATTTCCGTCAAGCTCTACGGGGATCGGGGCGGAGCGGAATTGGAACCGAAACTCGCAATGGCGACGGAAAAGCATGACACGATGCTTAATATCCATCCGCAAATCGATGCGCTTACCTTCGACTTCGCGAACGGGTTTCAGAACGAAATCGATCATTTTATCGATTGTTGCCAAGGGCGGGCAGAGACGATCTGTCCGGTGGAAGACGGCGTAGAGATGATGAAAATGTTGAGCGCGATTTACGAGTCCGGGGCCAGGGGCGCGGAAATTCGCTTGTAAAGGCAAGGAAATCAAATGGGCGAAATGCAAATTCAATTCCATGGCACCGCGGCGGCGGACGGCATGATATTACGAATAGGGAGTGACCGGCAATGAAGTTGGGAGTTAGCTCTTACAGCCTGCAAGGAGCGGCGGAGCGCGAGGGCATGACGATATTGGATATGATTCGTTGGACGGCGGAACTCGGCGGAGAGCATGTGGAGATCGTTCCGATCGGCTTCGATCTCGTGGAGCGGCCGGAACTGGCGGCGCAAATTCGCCAGACGGCGGAGGAAGCCGGCATCGAATTGTCCAATTATGCAATCGGAGCCAATTTTATGAAAGGTACGGAAACGGAATACGCGGCCGAAATCGAGCGCGTGATGAAGCATGTCGATGCCGCCAGGCAGCTTGGCGTGACACGGATGCGTCACGATGCGGCGTGGCGCCCGACGGACGAAATATCGGTCGACGATTTCGAGCGCGATTTCGAAGCGCTGGTTCGCGCATGCCGTACCGTCGCGGAATATGCCGGACAATTCGGCATCGTCACGAGCGTGGAAAACCACGGTTATTATATTCAAGCAAGCGAAAGGGTGGGACGTCTCGTTCGGGCAGTCGATCGCGAACATTTCCGCACGACGCTGGATGTAGGCAACTTCCTCTGCGTCGACGAGAACCCGTCGATCGCGGTACGGAACAACATTCCGCTGGCTTCGATGGTGCATGTGAAAGATTCCCGCAACCCGGGCGAAGGCTGGTTCAAGACGGCGTACGGCAATTACTTGCGCGGCGCGATCGCAGGACATGGCGACATCGATATGTACGAAATCATTCGCATCGTGAAACGTTCCGGTTACGACGGATATATATCGATCGAATTCGAAGGAATGGAAGAATGCAAATCCGCCATAAAAATAGGAATGGAAAATATCCGGCGCATCTGGGATGAAGTATAACGACGGTTTACAAAAAGGAGAGTGGAAAGACATGAAATTAACCAATCCTATCGGCGTGATCGTGGACAGCTTCCGGCTGCCTATAAGGGAAGGATTGCGCAAAACGCAAGAAATAGGGGCCGACGGCGTGCAAATTTATGCGGTAGCGGGAGAAATGGATCCCGATGCGTTAAGTTCGGCTGCGCGCAAGGAGCTTAAGGATTATATTCAATCCTTGGGGCTGGAAGTTTCCGCATTGGTCGGAGATTTGGGCGGCCACGGTTTCCAGGATAAAGAACAAAATCCGTCTAAAATCGAAAAGTCGAAGCGAATTCTCGATCTGGCCGTGGAGCTCGGGACGAATGTCGTGACGACGCATATCGGGATCGTGCCGCATGAGGAAAACGAAGTATACGCCGAAATGCAAAAAGCGTGCGAAGAATTAAGCCTTTATGCAAACTCCATGAACGCCCATTTCGCGATCGAAACCGGGCCCGAGACGGCCGAACATTTGAAGTCGTTCCTGGATACGCTGAGCGGCAAAGGGGTAGCCGTCAACTTCGATCCGGCGAATATGGTGATGGTGACGGGGGACGATCCGGTGCAAGGCGTCTACACGCTCCGGGATTATATCGTCCACACGCATGTGAAGGACGGCGTCCGCTACAAGGAGGTCGATCCGCGCGAAGTATACGGCGCGCTGGGATACGAGCCGATGGACCACGGCAAAATCGCCGAGATGGTCCGCTCCGGGCAAATGTTCAAGGAAGTGCCGCTCGGGGAGGGCAAGGTCGATTTCGATGCCTATTTCCATGCGCTATCGGACATCGGGTATCGTGGGTATTTGACCATCGAACGCGAGGTAGGCGATCAGCCGGAGACCGATATTCGCAAGGCAGTCGAATTTATTAAGAGATATCGCTAATTGGGGATGACAGGCATGAAAAAGCAACTTTGAAGTCTGCCTGAAAGTGCATGTTGCCGAAAGGGAGGGACGGCCGTGAATCGAACGCTATTCGAACGGCTTAGAAACGGGCTGATCGTTTCATGCCAGGCGTTGGAGCATGAACCGCTTCACGGGGCGGATACGATGGCCAAGATGGCCAGAGCGGCCGAAATGGGCGGAGCGGTTGCGATTCGGGCCAACGGCGCGCAAGATATCGCGACCATCAAACATGCGACGAAGCTGCCGACGATCGGGCTCGTCAAGAGAGAATATGCCGACAGCGAAGTCTATATTACGCCCACGCGGATAGAGATTGAGGAACTGATCGACGCGGGAGTCGATCTCATTGCTCTGGATGCGACGCGGCGCGCAAGGCCGAACCGGGAAACGCTCGAGTCGTTGATCGCTTATATGAAGGAACGGGGCCAAACGGTTATGGCCGACATATCGACGCTGGAAGAAGCGATGTACGCCGCCTCGTTGGGCGCGGATTGCGTATCGACAACGTTGTCGGGATATACCGCGTATTCCCCGCAGTTGGAAGGACCCGATTACGATTTGGTCAAGAGCGCGGCGGAACGATTGACGATTCCGGTTTTTGCGGAAGGGAGAATCGGTACGCCGTCTCAGGCCGCGCATATGCTGACGCTCGGGGCCCATGCGGTCGTCGTCGGCTCTGCGATTACGCGCCCCCAGTTGATTACGAAAGGATACGCCGCGGAGATGAGGAAGGCGTTGACGCGCTAGGAGGCGGTGAAATTGAAACATTCGTATTTATTCGAAGAGGGCCATTGGAAGGCGACAGGCCGTTATTACGATCAAGAAGGAAATCAAGTTGAAGTTTACGCGGAGACGACGATTAGACATATGGAGAAGGAATGGATTTTGGATGGATATATGGAGTTGCAATCGGAGCATCCGGTCAAGATTTTCAATACATATTCCATCGATCCAATACCGGCCCGCGCAGAATTCACGACATGGACATCGGAAAATCCGGCCTTGGGAACTTTGTCCGGAAAATTTATGATGATAGGAGATACGATATTATCGGCATATGTTTCCGAGAACGGTTTATATTCCGGCTCGGAATGTTTGGTTAAGATAAACGATCGTCAATACGCGAACAGAGGCTTCGCCTTCCATGGCGAGATGAAATTATCCTCATGGGAAGTAACGCTGGAACGGATTTCGTTTGCATAATACGCGTCTTGTCAAGCTTTGAAGGACAGGCGATGCAAACTGCTCGCGGGCAGCCGTTCGTCGTCCCGTAAACATCGAACTTCTTCGCATTCTGTCTGGCATCGGCCAAGGCAGGGTTGGAGAAGTTCTTTGTTTCTATAGATTGCTCCCTAATGGCGCAAACGAAACTGACAATCCTTATTGGGCTCAAAATGAAGACGTTCCCAAGCTAACGAAAGTACGCATCGTTATTCAGCGAAAATCGACGGTTTTACCGCCTCTTTCCTCTCATTAGCGTGTTACAGTTTCGTTACACGAGAAACTAGGTAATTTACAGACTATTAGCGTGTTTATGTTTCGTAAGCCTGACGGGTCGTCAGCCGCTGCGGCATGATGAAATTAGTAAACATGTTGACAAAATTACATGAGTCTGTTACAGTCTATATTGTCAACATGGTGACAATATAGAGAGGATCGATTCGAATGATGGAATATTCCAAAGCGCTAAGAGACTTATATTTAATGCAGCAGATATACGCCACTTTTTTTTCCGTGACGAACAAGCTGCAGACGCAAGGAGACAACTATTTTGAGAAAGTAACGTCGCGGCAGTACTTGATCATGCTGGCAATATCCCATTTGCCGGAGGATGAAACAACGCTTATTAATATTGCAAATAAGTTGGAAACGAGTAAACAAAGCGCCAAAAAGCTGATCGACAACCTGGAGCAAAAAGGGTACCTCGTTACGATGCCAAGCAAACGGGATAAGCGCGCCATTAACGTGACCATTACCGAAACGGGCAAAAAGGCGATGATGGAATGCGGCGAGATAGCGGTTACCCTGATGGCGGACACGTTCAACGATTTCACAACAGAACAGCTCGAAACGTTATGGGATTTATTAAAACGATTGCATGGTGTGAAAGACGAAGAACAGGTTGCTTTTGAAGAAGATGTGAATTATAAATTCGAACATTTGGAAGGGTTTCAAGAGGCGCAGACTCGGGCGTTGAAGCGGTTTGTCACGCGGAGAAAGAGGCTTGTAAACGGCAAAGAATGAGAAGGATGGAGGTTTACAAATATGAAATTACATATAACGCCGGCAATTGGGTTGATCGATGAGAAGATTGCGATTCAGGTCGCGGAATTGCCGCCGGGAGGAAAGCTGAAAGTTACCGCATCCATGCATTTTCCATGGGCGCCCAGCGAAAAGTATGAGTCATTCGCTTGGTTCATTGCGGACTCAAACGGCCATGTCGATTTGTCCAAACAAAAACCCGATTCCGGGACTTACGATTATATCGATAGTATGGGCCTGATTGCTTCGTTGCGCAAGACGAGCAGCGGGGGAGCGAATATTGCCCGGCATATTTCAATCGATCGGAGCGTCATGATTGATATGGTGTGCGAATGCGAACAAGATCGGAAATGCGTACGCCTGGAACGCTTGTTCCTATTGCCCGAAGTGAAGAGACAACAGGTTGCCGATGAATTTCGGGGAGAGTTGTTCTACACCGACAATAGAATCGTAATACGATTATCCTATTGGGCGGATCGGACGGAGAGCGGAGCGCTCTTTCCCTTCTGGCCGGACCGCTGGCGTCCAGAGGCTTTCATGTACTGACCGTCGGATATTTTAACGAAGAAGGATTGCCTGCGAAGCTCGAGGAGGTGCCTCTCGAATATTTTGAGAAAGTGTTTGCATGGCTGAAAAACAACCCGTTAACCCGTACCGGCGAAATCTATGTCCATGGCACGTCCAAAGGAGGAGAATTGGCGCTGCTTCTGGCTTCACGCTATAATGTCATTTCCAAAGTTGCGGTTTCCGCGCCTCATGCATATTGTTTTCAAGCGTTGGACGGCCTGGCGAGCGGCAACCTTGTTTCGTCGTGGTCATATAAGGGAGTGTCATTGCCTTTTATTCCGGTCGACAATGATATTTTTTACGAGCATCATCGCATTTGCCTGGAACAGAACAAGCCTTTCGGGTTTGCTTCCACCTACAAGACGAGTGTGGAAAGGGCCGCCAATAAAGAAGACGCGCGAATCAAAATCGAGAATGCGCATGCGGATCTATTATTCATTGCAGGCTGCAAAGACAATGTGTGGAATACGTACGATGCATGCGTTGAACTCATGGATATTTTGGAAAAACACAACTATAAATATAACTACAAGCTTTTGGCGTATGAGGATTTAGGGCATTCGTTGCCCATTCCGTATACAATCCCTTTGAATGAAACGTTGAACGTGAAAATGGGGGAAGGGGTTTTTACTTGCGGCGGAACATTGGAAGGGAATTGCTACGGTCAATCCGATTCCTGGCGGAAAACAATCGAGTTCTTTATGAATTAAAGGAGTGATTGGATGTTTACGATTGAAAAAAGCGGAGAAATATTGCATGTAAACGGTATTTTCATGGCAAAATGTACGATATCTGTTCCCGGCACTTCAATAACTGTGTATAGTTTTAATATCGATGGTGTGTTAATCGATACGGGGGCTCGATCATTACATGAACAATTTCAGCCATTTTTCGAACAAGCCGATTTCGACCAAATCATGCTGACCCATTTCCATGAAGACCATACCGGGAATGCGGCTTCTTTACAGCAATATCGGGAAATTCCGACTTTTATTCATCGGATGTCCACTCACCTTACGGAACGGTCTGCCCGCTTACCTATGTATCGTCAAGCATTTTGGGGGCAGCCTGAAGTTTTTACATCCCAACCTCTCGGCCAATCATTCGTATCCCGGAACGATACATGGGAAGTCATCGAAACGCCCGGGCATACGAAAGACCACATGTCTTTTTATAATCGCGACAGAGGGGCCATATTCACCGGGGACCTATTCGTAACCCCGAAAGTAAAGGTTGTCCACATTGATGAGAATATCGTTTCGACACTGGACTCATTAAAAAAAGTGCTAACGTATGATTTTGAACATATGTATTGCTGTCATGCAGGATACGTAAAGGACGCAAAAAAATGGATTCAGCTTAAAGTCGATTATTTAGAAGAAATAGAGGGTAAAATACTCGCTTTTTCAAAACAAGGAAAAGAAATAAACGAAATTACGGCGGAACTTTTCCCAACGCCGTATCCGATTATAGCCGCCTCCAACACCGAATGGTCGCCCGTTCATATCGTGCGTAATTTTCTAAATAGAGGGTAGCAGCCAATCTGCCGCTTGTCGAATCAAAGAAAGGGGAGATGACTATGGTTGTCCAAGAGCAAAGGGGAATTTATCTGATCACCGGCATTATGGCTTCCGGGAAATCGACGGTCGCACAGCATCTTGCGGAGAAATTCGAGAAAGGCGTTCATTTGCGGGGAGATACGTTCCGCAGAATGATCGTCAGCGGAAGAGAGGAGATGCTGCCGGATTCGGAAGGAGAAGCGATCGAACAATTGCGCCTGCGCCACCGGATCTCCGCAGCCGCCGCAGATGCGTACTTTGAAGCGGGGTTCAATGTCGTACTGTTGTAGTAGCGATTCTTGCCCTTAAGGCGGCGGCCGGCGGCCTTCCGATCAGGAAGCTGGCATTGTTCGAGCCCCCGTAACAAGCAGCGGCAGATTTGGCACAAAAACGAGTGCCAGGCTGCCGCCGCATATTTTTTACGTCTGATTAAATAGATGCCGAACGCTTGAAGCCGACTATATTGATTTATGCTCAGTCTAATTAGGTTGAATATCGTTCTCGCCTTGCTTGGCGGCAGGCATCCAACCTGACAGAAGCGCTCCGCCGTATGCATGGTTTGTTGCAATCAGCTCGCCCCCATGCCGTCTGACGATTTTTCGCGAGATGGTTAATCCCAAACCGGCTCCGCCCGTTGAACGATTTCGCGACGCTTCGCCGCGGTATAACGGTTCGAACACGCGCTCCAGTTCCTCTGAAGTGAAGCCCGATCCGGTATCGCGAATGGCAAAGGTCGCTTTATGACCTTCTTTAGCGCATTGGACGTAAATTTTGCCGTAGGGGGGAGTGTGCCTGACAGCGTTATCCAATAGATTGTTCATGGCACGCTCCAATAGATGCGTATCGCCCATAATTATGCAATCATCTGCCAAATGATTCGCGATCAACGATATGTGCTTTTGCTGCGCTAATGGACTCAGGCTTTCTATCGACCTCAGTAACAGCAGTTTCAGGTCAATCGCGTTGTCGACGATTTCCGCCTGCGCGTATTCCGTCTTCGTAAAGGTGAACAGATCCTCAACCAACCGGTCCAATTGCGCAGATTTATCCTTGCATACCTTCAAATACGCTGCCATTTTATCCGGCGAACGGGCAATTCCTTGTTCCAGGCCGTCCAAATATCCTCGCAAGGCAAACAAAGGCGTCCGTAAATCATGCGCGACAGCGGCAATGACAAAGCGTCGTTCTTCTTCCAATTCCCTTTGTTTCTGGAACGATTGCTGCAGTCCCTTCACCATTACTTCAAATCCGTCGCGCACTTCGGCAATTTCTGCGATCCGGGATTCGGGCAACCGGACATCGAGCTCTCCTTCCGCAATTTGGCGAGCCGCCGATCCCATCCTCTCAAGCGGCTTGAGCAACATCCTTCGCATTTCATATCCAATAATAATAAAAGCCAACAAAAGCCCGGCCAATGCCGCAATCATTTGAACCGTTCTGGCATTGGGCAAGAATACGAGAACCCTTCCCAGCACTTTCCCGTCTTGAATGACAGAAAACTGTTCCGTTGATTTCAAAGCGCGTTTGCGCTCCGGGTCGGATGAATAAATTTCCTGGCCCGATTCGGTTAGAATCGCCGCATCTATGCCCGCTTGCCGCAAACGGGAACGCAATTGATCCTGCCAACTGGGATCGGTCCAGCGGTTCGCATTTCTTTCTATCCATTGCATCGTCTCGGTCAAATTTTGTTGTTGCTCCGGATTTTGAGGATGATTTGTAACGCTCAGCGTTTTTGTTTCAAGGAAGTGCGCCGAGACATAGAATATCCACGGCAACGAAAGGATGAGGGCCAGTCCAAGCAGCGTAACCGTTCGAATACGGAGCGTTCTCATCATGATTCTCCCTCGAAGCGATACCCCACGCCCCATACGTTGATCAGATACTCGGGACGGTTCGGATCGGATTCGATTTTCTCGCGCAGCCGGCTGAGATGAACCCGAACCGTATGCTTATCGCCAACACCGTCCCAAAATTTGTCAAGCAGTTGGTCATAAGAAAAAACATATCTTGGATGCTCTACAAACAACCGCAGCAATTCATATTCCTTCGGCGTAAGCGATACGATACGCCCGTCGACGAATACCTCTCTCGTGAACAGATTGATCCTGAGCCGCCCATAATCCAAGACGTTCCTGTTCGTTTCCTTCTGAGAGCCCGAGCGCCGCAATACGGCTTTCACCCTGGCAACAATCTCCCCGGGCGAAGCGGTTTTCACGATATAATCATCGCCGCCGAGCGTCAAACCGCGAATTTTGTCCACATCGTCGCTGCGCGCGCTCAAGAACAGGATGGGGACGCTACTTTCCGCCCGAATCCGCCGGCATAATTCAAACCCGTTTTGTCCCGGCATCATAATGTCAAGGACGATGCAATGGATCGTATGTTGCTGGAACACGGCCAATGCTTCGGCGGTATCATTAGCGGTCTTCACTTGAAATCTATCGTTTTCCAAAAAGTCTCGCAATAGTTCGACGATGCTTTGATCGTCGTCTACGACAAGGACCGTGTATATATCATTCACGAATAGCCCACCTTTTCCGGCGAAATCAATTCAAGTTTATCATTTTTTTAATATGGATCAAACGCGGCAGAACGATTTGTGACGGATTGTGATGGTTTTGTTATATTTTGCAGCTATTTTCATATGTTTTTGAGGAAAGATTGACAGCGGCGGCATCTTTATACTACAATCCGTAGTGTAGAGGTGAGGACGTTGAAAATTAAAAAATTTTATATGCACGAACAAGGATTGAATCATTTTTTTGGCCCGTTGGAAGCGAGAATTATGGACATCATTTGGGCGAGCGGAACAACGACGATTCGGGACGTTCAGACCGTATTAAATCAAGAAGAGCCGATTTCGTTCAACGCAGTGATGACTGTGATGAACCGTTTATTGGAAAAGGGATTGCTGCGGAAAAACTCACAGGGCAGCGGCAGGGGAAGAACGACGTTTTTCCAGCCTGTGCAAAGCAAAGAGCAGTTCCTGTCGGATCAGACGAAAGAAGTAACGCATGGTCTGATCCGCGAGTTTGGCGATTTGGTCGTCGGTCATATGATCGATGCATTGGATGAGGCTGTTCCGGAAATGATCGCGAAACTGCAAGAAAAATTAAACCAAATGCAAAACGAGAGAAAACGATGAATCCGGTCGTCAAAGCGAATCTTATCTTCACGGCTCTGATGCTGCTTGGCGCCATCGTGCTGGCTCAGATGGGCTGGTACGTCGCTCATCAAATGTGGGGCGTTCCTCTTGCATGGAATGTACTGCAATATTGTGTAAGCGGTGCCCAAGACACAATCGTCGGCCGTGATGTCATCGTCTATATTTTGAATCTCGCCGTCATTTATACATTGGCCCGAATCGCGTGGAGAACGGCGAAACAACTGATTCTGACGTCAAAATGGATGCGCGCGTTTCGAAACGATACGCATCATGGGCACACGTCTCGCCTAAATGCGGAATTTCGGGAATGGAAAACGGAAATTATTGTTGTAAAAGACGCGGGCTTCGTCGCATTGAGCATAGGCATGCTGCGCCCGCGCATCGTTATTTCCACCGGTCTTCTTGCCATGTTTACGGAAGAGGAGGTAAGAGCAATCCTTCTTCATGAGCGCTACCATTGCCAACGCAGAGATCCGCTGCAAGCGTTTATGACGGCATTGACGAAGGATAGTATGGGGTATATTCCGCTCGTACGAACGTTAGCGCATCATTATGCGACGTGGCAAGAATTGTTGGCCGACCGTTATGCTATGAAGCAAATGGGTACGGAGTATTATCTGGGGAGCGTACTAATGAAATTATCTTCGCTTGCCCGTGTCCGCCGCGACGCCGCGACCGTACCTTTTGCAAGCAATGAGATCAATTATCGGATATTGCAAGTGCTTCAACCGGATCAAACGATCCATGTTCCTTTCTCCTTTGGCAAACCGCTTATGTTCACGATCGCCTTGTTATGCGTGGTGACAGGTTTCACCGCAGGCAGCTGTTCGTAAGCTTTAAGTCAGGGAAGTGAAATTGACATCTTTACTCATTATAGACTACAATCTGTAGTGTAAATAGCTTTTTGGCGATTTTTACGTGCATTGCGAGAAACAATATGGGGAGAGGGATTATTGATGAATGCCGCCGATTTAACGTTATGGATTGTATTCGGAGCCGGATTTTTATCGTTTATATCGCCCTGCTGTCTTCCGCTTTACCCGTCTTATTTATCGTACGTCACAGGGGTATCGGTAAAAGATTTGCAGGAGGGCAGGGGGATCTTGCAAAAAAGAGCGCTGCTGCATACGTTGTTTTTTATTTTAGGTTTTTCTATTATTTTTTTCGCTTTGGGACTTTCGGCGAGTTTCATCGGAATATTATTTTCCGGGAACCAAGAACTGATCCGGAAGCTGGGCGGCGTAATGGTCGCCGCGATGGGTCTGGTCATGTTGGGGATATTTACGCCCAAATTGCTAATGAAGAATGTTCGGTATGAATGGAACAACAAGCCTCTTGGGTATCTCGGGTCCGTATTGGTCGGAATTACATATGCGGCAGGTTGGACGCCTTGTGTCGGGCCGATTTTGACGGCCGTTCTGGCGCTTGGAGTAAGCAATCCCGGACAGGCATTGATCTACACGTTTGCTTATACATTAGGTTTTGCCGTTCCGTTTTTTGCGATGGCCTTTTTCCTCGGAAGAATGCGTTGGATATTGAAACATTCAAACAAGCTGATGAAAATAGGCGGAGCTTTGATGGTTTTGACAGGCGTCTTGCTTTATACGGATCAAATGACGAAAATTACGACGTATTTGATCGGCTTATACGGCGGTTTTACCGGGTTTTGAACATCTGTACTCAAAAACTGCGCTTTTGTAGATTCAAAGCGTTAATGTTATACTTTAAACGATAATAAAATGAAAGGGAGCGATTGGGAATGTACCACAGCATAAACGAATTTATCGCCGACTGGCGCATGGAAGAGGCCCTGACCTTGAAAGTGCTTGAAGCTTTGAGCGACGAGTCTCTCGGACAATCGGTTTCGCCAAAGCAGAAACGAACGCTCGGGGATCTAGGGTGGCACTTGGTTAGCGCCCTCGATGTAATGCTTGGCGCCGCAGGACTAAAGATCGACGGTCCGGAATATAAGCGGCCAACGCCGGCTCGCGCGGCGGAAATTGTTGACGCTTACCGCCAAATGAGCCGGGCCGCGATCGACGCGCTGCAAGAACAATGGTCCGATGACAAGCTTGCGGAGCGCATAATGCTATTCGGTTTCATCGATACGACCTATGCCGGCGTGTTAGAGACGGTTGTACGCCATCAAATCCATCACCGCGGCCAAATGACGATTTTGATGCGTCAGGCGGATGTCGTCCCTCCGGGCGTCTATGGTCCGAACGAAGAAGAAGGAGCGGCGATTCGCGCGGCGCAAGGAAATAAATAAGGCATTCAAACGACTAAGGCGATCAAGTCGGAACGGGACATGATCGCCTATTTTGCGTTGCCAACCATTTTGCGAATCGAAGCGGCGCCAAGCAACAAGAGCGGATAGACGAATCCGATTGAAAACGTATAAGGGATGTATGTATAAGTATCCCATTCCGTTGCGTAAATCGTATTCGGATAGATAATTGTGGAGAGGGCGATCGTCAACAATCCTAACGGGATGACAAGAGGACGGTAATCTCGCAAGTTAAAGATTTGGGCAATTCCTATAGCGATCGCGTACAAAAATATAGTAAGCCTGAAATATAAAGAAATAAACCACATGAAAGCCATTATGGCTTCAATGCGTTGAAAGAATTTGCCTACGCTAATTTTTCTGGCTAATATATAGCTCGGATAAAGGCTCCGTTCCGTCAAATCGGGTCCAAGCGCCAGTATGCATAGAACGACAATAAGGATCATCATCAAGCAGCCGAGGACGTATCCCGTGTAAAAAGCTTTTTGCGCCGCTTTCGGGCGATTCAGGCTAGGCGGATAAATCATTAGCAACGTGATCGACGGGAATATCGCAATGCTTAGAAAAGTAAGAATTGCCGGCCATAACTGCTTCACACCCGTTTCCAGTACAGGTTGGGCGTATTCCAATTTCGTTTGCGGCAAAATGCAAAACACCATAACGATAAATAGCAAAAGCACCCAAGGAAACAAGATTTCTGCCGATCGAGCCATGACTTCGATACCGAGCCGAACGCCGATGACCGCAATAACCGCATACACGATATTAATGGATTGAATCGGGGTAGCGGGAATGATCTGGGTCACCATAAAATCGCTTAAATAATACAAGACGGCCGGCGGGGCCGCCACAATGAGCGATGAGACCAACAATAAGGATATCAACTTCCCAATCCATTTTCCAAATACTTTGTCGTTTAATTGAACCAGGGTTAGCCGGGGATCGAGATTCCCGACGGCAATGAATAACCAGACGATGAGCAATCCTGTCATTCCCCCGACGGCGGCCGCGATCCATCCGTCCTGTTTCGCAAAGTAAGCCAAGCTTGACGGAATCACTAAAAGCGAAGTTCCGATCGTGAACAGAAGCACGATCACCATTAATTGATACGGCGATATTTTGACGCGATTCAGCGTTTTCACCTTCTCTCGGATAGTCTAAAATAATCCGAACAGCAACTTGCTAAGCGGTTTATAAGCGACAGCCATCCAATCCAGCGGATTCGGGACTTGGACGCTCCATATTTTGGATACGGTTAAGCCGATCCCAAGACAAAGCAGCGTAAAATAAACGGCGAATTCCCGCTTATCTCCGCGTTTCGACATTTGGGGCCAATCTATAATCACCAGTACGGCCGAGATGGCGACGATTGCGATCAAAGCGAACATTTACGGCACTCCTCCCTATGTTTTGCTATACACGGAATTTGTAATGGTTCCAACGCGTCGAATATGAACTTCGATCCGAATCTCCACAGGGAGATCGGGAAAACGGCGATGCCAATCCTCTTTTACCGTTTTCCAATATGCCGGGTTAGCGCGGCGAACCGCTTCGCCAAAACCGAAAATATCCGTTTTTAACGTTTTTGCTTTTCTTAGCGAAGCTTCGATATGTTTCTCCATTTCCTCTTCTACTTCTTTTTCTAAATGCGCGATCGTTTCGGTTTTGGTCAGATCGATTTTGCATTGCACGTCGGATACGCTTGCTTCTGTCCGAATCTTAACGGTCGCTTCGGGATTGCCGTTCCTTACGTTTCCCTTAATATCGGATTTCGAACGCATTACGTCTACCGCCAAACGCCCGCCTGACGCGCAGGGAATCTCAACAACACTCCGGTGCAGCTTGTTTGTGATATCCGAATAACCTTTGCTTTCCGTTTCGTTCAGCCAACCGACCAGCCTGTCCTCCCGGAAGGCGGCCAATCCCCACGCCTGGATATTGGCCGCGGGCTCGATCGCCTCGACATTTTTCTTCTTCTCGCCTTCCCGGGGATCGCCAACGATACGAAAGCCGGTTAGAACGGGATTTTTCCCTTTGATGACGATATCGTTAATTAACTCGTCCAGTTTAACGGTTATGACCGGAGACCATTCCTTTTCCGCCACTTCGAGAGAGTTGAATATTTTTTCCGCGGGAATTCTCACGGTCGGCGTCATCATGGTCAATATTTGTTTTGCCGACGTTTGCCGTGCGACCGAAATATAGAAATCGGTGCGAAATTCATGGTATCGCGAGAAAAAGTCTACGATCCCGCCGATTCCTTGCCTGGCCAGTTCTTCGGACAAAACGAGAATCCGGAGATGCGCGAAATAATTGTTCCGGGGAGATACCGTCGTCAGCCGGCGAAGGGCTTCGGCCATCGTATCCCCTTTGGAACTGTATACCGTAACGGGCGCTTGTCCGCCGCGGCCATCCTTTTTGGATACTTCCCCCGGATCGACAACCTGAACGGAAACTTCATACTGTTTCCCCGATTTGTCTATTCCCATTCCTACGACAATGGCAAGATCGTTAAGCTCGCGCCGACTCCAGCAACCTGTCAGGAAAGATAGCATGACGAGGAGAAGAATTACCGAAACGGTCTTTTGTTTCATGAAGGCTGCCCCCTTTCCGGCGCTTACGGCCGGGGTTTCGGTTTGCGCGGCGGATTCAACCGTTGGCGGATCGAATTATGCGAGTGAATGAACCGCGGACGGGTTAACAATGCCCAAAACGGCAGCCTGACAAGCGTATCCTTTTGATCCTCAAGGATGAAAGGGCCAACGGGAGACATAAACGGCACCCCGAAGGAACGCAAACTGCACAAATGGAGTATCAAAGCGATCAATCCGACGAGCACGCCGAACAAACCGAAGGAAGCGGCAAGAGCCATAAAGAGAAAACGAATCATTCGCGCGGCGATGGAAGCGTTGAATGCCGGGATGACGAAACTGGCGATTGCGGTAATCGCGACGACAATGACCATCGCGGCGGAAACGATGCCCGCGTCGACGGCCGCGGTCCCGATCACCAAAGTGCCGACAATGGACACGGCCTGCCCCATCGCTTTCGGCATCCGGACCCCGGATTCCCGCAATATTTCGAAGGTCACTTCCATCAGAAGAGCTTCAACGAACGCCGGAAAGGGAACGCCTTCCCTTTGCGAGGCCAAACTAATCAATAACGCGGTTGGGATCATTTCTTGATGAAACGTCGTTATCGCAATATATAGGGAAGGGCCGAGCATGGCGAGAAAAAACCCGAGAAAGCGAAGTGCCCGAATGAGAGAACTGATATCCGCACGATGATAATAATCCTCAGCCGACTGGAAGAACTGGATAAATAACGACGGCACTAAAAGAACGAAAGGGGTGCCGTCGACCAAAATGGCAATGCGGCCTTCCAGCAGAGCGCCTGCTACAACATCGGGGCGTTCCGTGTTGTTCATGGTCGGAAAGGGAGTATACGTTTCGTCCTGAATGTATTCTTCGATATATCCGCTCTCCAAGATGCCGTCGACATCGATCCGATTCATGCGGGCGCGGACTTCTTCGACTACTTTTTCGTCCGCAATCCCGTTGATGTACATGATGGATACTTTCGTTTTCGTAATTCTGCCGATGGTAAACGTTTCGAGCCATAGATTCGGATCGTTGATTTTTTTGCGGATCAATGACGTATTCGTTCGGATGTTCTCGATAAACCCTTCCCTCGGTCCGCGAATGACCGCCTCGCCCGATGCTTCCTGCACCGGACGCTTTTCCGAACTTTTCATATCGATCGTAAGCCCTTCGGCAAAGCCGTCGAACAATAAGATCACCTCGCCGGATAAGAGGGAATCGAATAGCTTGTCGAAATCGCGAACATCCGCAATATCTCCCACCGTTAAGACTCGCTCTTTCAAAACATCCAGAACATTCCGGCTGTCCATCTCGATATGTTTATTGCTGGACATTAAGGTTTCCAGAATAAAGTTTTGAATCGATTTGGTGTCGGCAAGACCGTCCATATATAGTATCGATGTTCTCATAGACATCCCGTCTATCTCAAAGCGAATCTCTCTGTTGACGAAATCCTCGCTGTTTCCAAGGGTAGATTCGATTTGCTCAATGGTATCGTCAAGCTTGATATGTAAAGGCTCGATCTCTTTCATACCGTCCTTGCGTTGCGCCTCGTCCGGATTCAGCGGGGCGGTCGGCCGCTTTCTGAAAAAATTCATCTTCTGCCGTTCCCTTCATGTCTTCATTCAAATCAAGTATGACCAAGGCAATTTCAAAGTATACGTTAAGCAAAGGGAGGTTTTGACGGATCCATATTGTTATTTGTATAGATTTTCATTACTATTACTAGTAATCGCTGGAGAATTGCTTGGAAATCAGTCAGCTTCATTATTTATGGGAATTCATATTTGAATGTTGGAGGAGATTTCTTATGACAAACGCTCTAAATGTATTGGTTATTGCCGCTCACCCGGACGAGCCCGAGGAATATGCCGGCGGTACGGCCGCTTTGTTCGCCGAGCTTGGGCACCGGGTAAAGTTCTTGACGCTGACGAACGGCGACATCGGTCATTACGACTATAAAGGTCCTGAACTTGCGCAACGCAGACGCCAAGAAGCGCTATCGGCCGCCGAACGGCTTGGCGTTCAAGAGTATACCATCTGGGAAATTTCCGATGGTTGGCTCGTGCCCAGCCCCGAGAATCGGGATCAAGTCATCGAGCAAATCCGCGAGTGGAAAGCCGACATCGTTATTACCTTCCACGGAAATGGCGGCGGTCATTTCGACAATCGCAATGTCGGCAGAATCGTGCGCGAAGCCGCACAATATGTAGCCAGTGGCGCCGCAACATTCGGAAAGCAGCCTCTGTTTCTGCTGATGCCGGACTTCACGGCCCGCAGCATCTACAAAGCGGATATTGCCGTCGATATCGCTTCCGTGCTGGAAAAGAAGCTGATGGGCTGCGATGCCCACGCATCGCAGTTTTATGAACTGGCTCCATGGCAGCAAAGAATTGATCATCTGGTTCCGGAAGGCTGGGAACGGAGGAGAGCGTTTATTCTCAAATACTGGGGGCAATTCTTTCATGTGTCTGAGGAGATGATTCCGGCATTGGAACGCTGGTATGGCAAAGACAAGAGCGCCGGCATTCGGTATGCGGAACCGTTCGAGATTGCGGACTATAACAGTCGCCAATGGAGCGAAGACGAGATACGCGCATTGCTTCCCATGCTGAAAAACTAACAAAACGATCCGTTCAAACTGCATGATTACTATATGAAGAACATATGCATCGCTTATGTTTTATATATTATTCGTTTCGTTGCTTTCATGGTAGCATAACTGTATAGAGGGAAAGGGGAGCGTTGATCGACCCGCTCAAATGGAGGAGGTTCAATTGATGATAAACGATACAGATTTGAAGCATCTGCGACGCTGTATTGAACTTGCAAGGGCTGCTCTGGAGATTGGCGACGAGCCTTTCGGTTCCGTCCTTGTCTCAGCCAACGGAGACGTGCTTGCGGAAGACCATAACCATGTCGCCGGCGGCGACCATACCCAGCACCCGGAATTTGCTTTGGCGCGTTGGGCGGCCGGGAACATGACAGCCGAAGACAGGGCACTGGCGACAGTTTATACCTCGGGCGAACATTGTCCTATGTGCGCCGCGGCCCACGGCTGGGTTGGATTAGGCCGGATCGTTTACGCCAGTTCCTCCGAACAGTTGGCGCAATGGCTGAGTGAAATGGGGGTTGGCGCAGCGCGCGTTCGCAATCTTCCGATCCAAGATGTGATTCGCGATACCGTTATAGAAGGCCCTGTTCCCGAACTGGCGGAGGAAGTGCGCGAGCTGCATCGTCAGTTTTACGCCAAGAGACCGAAATAGATTTGATAAACACCGTCGGGTAATAAGCATTCAACGAAAAAGGATAGAAGAAGCCGAAATCTCGGGTCTCTATCCTTTTTGTACGGCTATAGGCATCGTCGGCTTGGTGAATTAAAGTTCTACCGCATTCGATTTGGCTTTGAGAAGCCGCTTTATCGTAAGTCCAAATAATGCGCAACAAGTTAAGGCGGCACAGACATCCGCAATCGGTTCCGCAATAATGACCGCATTTGTTTTCGGCGCGATGAACGTTGGCAATAGATATACGAGTGGAATAAGCAAAATGATTTTACGCAAGATGGCAATGAAAATGGAAACCTTTGCTTGTCCAAGGGCAATAAATATTTGCTGAAAAGCTAATTGAACGCCATAAATACATGTACCTAGAAAAAATATTTTCATAAGCTTCACCGTTAGCGCGATCAGTACGGGATTGTTAGTGAAGATTAAAATTGGAAGCTCGGGTAGAAAAATAGCTATACCCCACAGAACTAAACCGAAAATGGAACAGAAGATCGTACAATACACTATCGTAGCTTTGACCCGAACAAAATCGCCGGACCCGTAATTATATCCGATAATCGGTTGAGCACCCTGTGCAAAGCTCTGTAACAACAATGTGAAAATTTGCATGAGGCTGCTCATGATTCCCATGGCGGCAACGTACAGATCATTGCCATATCTAGCAAGAGAAGTGTTGAATACGATTTGAATCAAACTTTCGGTCGACTGCATAATAAACGGGGAAAGCCCCAGCGCAAGCACACTTCCAACGATGTTAAGGTCAATGCGCATGTTTTGTATTCGCAGACGCAGAGGAGTTCGTCTCGAAGTAAGAAACCGCAACACCCATACCGCAGAGATGGATTGCGAGATTACAGTGGCCAGCGCCGCGCCTTTGACCCCCATATCCATTCCAAAAATGAAGATAGGATCGAGGATGATGTTGGCCGCCGCCCCCACGCATATCGTCATCATCGCTGTTTTGGCGAATCCTTGAGCGGCAATAAACTGGTTCAAGCCTAGCGATAGGAGTACGGCAATCGTGCCGATTAAATAAATCCCCATATAATCTTCGGCAAACGGCAAAGTATCGGCACTCGCTCCAAATAAGGCCAGCAACCGGGATTGAAAGAGCAGAAAAGCGATCGTCAACCCGGCGGCTGCGATTAACAGCATGACAAAACAACTGCCTAACAGTTCTTCCGCCTTTTTATGTTCTCCTTCCCCCATTTTAATGGAAGCAAGCGGCGCGCCGCCAAATCCGATCAGCGCCGCAAATGCTGATATCGCCATGATGATCGGGAATGCGACACCGACGCCGGTCAAGGCCAGCGTGCCCGTGTCAGGCATTCTTCCAATAAACATTCGATCCACCACATTATAAAGTGCATTGATAACCTGTGCGATAATTGCGGGAGTGGCAAGCGAGAGTATCAATTTGGGAATTCTCTCGTTAGCAAAACGGTGATTCATCGTCTGATTCATTTCATTGTCGTCCTTATGATTTTATCGTTATTATATGGGAGTATATTAACACACATCATATCGATTGGAAATACGAATTGTAACGAACATAAACGTCATTAAAATCGATTTAAATCTCATAAATAATCCCTGAGTACAACGAGTTAGCAAACCTCGTTAAATCAGGGATTACGTTCGTTTAAAGAAGTATTGGTTTCGCTTTTTGCTGGATGGGTCGAGGCGGGAGACGACGGATGCGTTCGCATTCGCGGGCGGCGCCATGATTTGCGCGATTGGATCCCAATGTCGATATCGTCCGTCCGCACGCCCCTGATCGTTGGAAAGGGGAGGATCGGCGATGAGTGCGTATAAACAGCTCGCACTTGACCTTGACGGCAGTTAGAAATTAAAGCGTAATTCCTGTCATAGATCAGCCATCCTTTAACTCCTTTAACCATTCCAGCTCATTCAAGGAACTATCTAAGTATTGACCTTTCCAATCCTCATTGCTATTTCGCAAACGTTTTTTCTTTCGAATCGGATTTCGATCTCTATTTTTAGGCAATGAGGCCCTTTTTTCGCTCTTCATCTTTTTGACGGCGATCGAATCATTTTTTATATTTTTTCTTTTTTTAGTTTGAGAGATGGAGTTTTGTTTGCGATGATAGCCTCGTTTCGGGTATTGATTGATTGTAAATACAGAGAATGGGACTTTAGTAAAGTAGGGGAGCGACATATTATATCTCATATCCCAGTCCTCCCTTCATCATTTTTGTGATTTTGTTCCATTTGAAATAGGTGATATTGGAGACTCTACATTCTATGAAGGGGGGACTTGTTATGATTGGACAAATTTCCATATCAAAAAGCAGGACACTGCCTGCGAGAGATTCGATGACCTATCTTATGAAATGAATCCGGCAGGAGCTTGAATTTGCATAGCCTTATTCAGGTTTATTGGCTACATTCGGATCCGGCATATAGTCGTTTTTATAATCCGTATATTTCACATCGGTCACCATTCCCGACGATGCATGGTGCAAGTCGTGGCAGTGGAACATCCAGTCCCCCGGGTTATCGGCTTCAAAAGCAATGACATACTCTTCTCCCGGCTTAACATTCAGCGTATCTTTCATGACCGGAGATCCTTGAAGAGGTTCGCCGTTTTTGCTTAATACTTGGAAAAAGTGGCCATGCAAGTGCATCGGATGGTCGTCCGTTTTAGACTGATTCACAAACGTCACTTTGACTTGATCTCCTTTTTTCACTTTGATTTTTTCGGTTTCCGGAAAGACTTTGCCGTTTATCGTATACACCATTTCTCCGTTTTTCATTTCCGTATTTAAATTCATCAGCACTTCTTGCTCGAACGATTGCGTCAACGAAAATTGGGACTCGGACAGTTTGCCGTATTGGGCTAAATTAAATTGTGGCAATTGTTCGGAGCGATCGGAACTGTCGCTTTGCACGTCTGAATCCTCATACTGAATCACAGCTTTCATGTTTTCGGATCTTTGATCGTATCCATGTTCCTCAAGGAGCCAGGACCCCGGGTTGTCGGCTGTAAATTCAATATCGTAGCGTTCTCCGGGAGCGACGGATAGCACTTGATCTTTGATCACGGCAGGGTTGCTCAGCGGCTGGCCGTCGGTAGAGATCACTTTAAATTCATGCCCGTGCAAGTGCATTTGATGCACAATATATCCTGCATTAATCAGGCGAAGTCTCACCTTGTCGCCTTCTTTTACGGCCAATTTTTCAATGGCGTCGCCGGACTTGCCGTTCATCGTATATAGATCGTACATGCTCATATCGTGTCCGCCCATGACCATTTGACCCATGTGCATATTGCCATGATCTATCCCACCCCTGTTCATCATGTCTCCGGAATGGCCGGCATCTTGACTCATACCCGTCCCGCCGGAGCTCATCCATTCATCTAGCATAAGGGTGTAATCCCGATCGTAACCGTCATTCGGATCTTCAACAATAAGCGAACCGTACAGGCCTTTATCGACTTGGTTCACACTGTCCTGGTGCGAATGATACCAGTAGGTCCCGGGTACGGTCGCTTTGAATTCATAGGTGAACGTCTTACCGGGAACGACCGCATCTTGCGTAACGCCGGGAATGCCGTCCATATCATTGGGAACCGGATATCCGTGCCAGTGGATGGAAACGGGCTCTTTCAATTCGTTTTTCAAATGAATTCTCACCGTATCTCCGACTTTCACGCGGATCTGCGGACCGGGGATCGAGTTGTTAAATGTCCAGACCGGCAATATCTTACCTTTCGATACTTCAAGATTGCTCTCTTGCGCAGTGATCGTATATTCTTTACCGTCAACCACCGGCATTGCCGACGCAAGTTTTACGCTTTGGGTATCGGAAACAGAGTTCGACGGGCTACTATTCATGTTGTAACGATCCATGCCTTCCATCGCATTATGATTCCCCACGTTCAGACAACCTGTGGTAATGATCGCTACAGCACCTGCAACGACAATACTTTTAAGCAGCATGCCTTTCATTTGTATTCCTCCTGTTTTATGATTTGGTTGGATTATGTACATAACAATAAAAGAAACATGTGTAGAAATGATGGAGACACACAAAAAATTCAAATTTACCATTTATAATGGATGAGTAAATACCGATTCGAGGGGAACGTCATGGAAAAAGAAAAAATTCTAGTCGTGGATGACGAATGGAATTTACGAAATTTGCTGCGAATCTATTTAACCAAAGGCGGTTATCAAGTGGCGGAAGCAGGTCATGGTAGCGACGCCCTGAAATTATTATCGGAGCAATCGTTTCATCTCATCATTTTGGATGTTATGATGCCAGATATGGACGGGTGGACATTATGCGGAAAAATAAGGGAATCAAGCCAAGTTCCGATTTTAATGCTTACGGCAAGAACGGACACAAGAGACAAAGTATTCGGATTGGAACTAGGCGCCGACGATTACCTCGTCAAACCTTTTGAAGCTGCGGAACTTCTTGCCAGAGTAACCGCTCTGCTTCGCCGAAGCAAAACTCCCTATTCGCCGGAACATGAAGTGTACATTCGTTTCCGTAATCTTCAAATTTCTCCGGAATCGAGAGAAGTGGAGATAAACGGACAGAAGATCGATTTTACGCCAAAAGAATTTGATTTGTTACTGGTTTTAGCCAAAAATCCTCAGCGGGTCTTCTCCAGAGACATGCTCCTGGAGCTTCTATGGAATTATGATTATACGGGGGATGCGCGTTCCGTGGATACGCACATTAAAAACATTCGCGATAAAGCGCAAAAAGCCGGCCTTGGTTATAATCCGGTGCAAACCGTCTGGGGCGTAGGGTACAGATTTTATCATCCGGGGGAGCTGCCATGAAGATCAATCGCATTGCGGTCAAATTAAGCATGATCATTGTATCGCTTTTTTTCATCCTATTGCTTCTTTTAGGTTATGTTGTGGATCGGATCTTTTCCAACTTTTATTATGAGAAGGCTCATCAAGAAGTGGCGGAACTGTCAGCGCATTTTGTAAAGATGGTGCAATCCAGGCAAGGGATTCCGACAGAATTGATATCGACGATGGCCGAGTTTTCCAAAGTGGAGATTTTCGTTGTCGATACACAAGGGCAGCTGATCGGAAAATCAAGCAAGGCGCCGATCAATCATCTGGAATTTATTCGTCCAAATGAAATTTCCGGAATGACGAACGGGGAGGGGATCTTAAAGGAATATAAAGATGATGCCGGGAGGTCGTATCTTGTATGCGGCAAACCGATTCTCAACCAACTGGATCATATTCAAGGCGGCGTCATTGTCATTTCATCGCTCGATATCGTGAAAGCTTCCGTTATGAAAGTAAGACAGCTTCTATGCTTGTCCGGTCTTGCCGGATTTCTCATCGCCGTCGGATTCTCGTCCATCCTTTCCCGCAAAATGTCCAGACCGCTCATTCAAATGGAGGAGGCGACACGGCAAATTGCGGCCGGCAAACTGGAAACGAGAGTGGAGACCGTTTCAAAAGATGAAATCGGTTCGTTAGCCCAGGCCATCAATGACTTGGCGGAAGACTTGCAAAGATACCGGGATACGCGCAATGAATTTTTCGCGAACATCTCGCATGAACTGAAGACGCCGATCACCTATTTGGAAGGATATGCGAATGTCGTATCCCAAGAGTTGTATGAAACGGAAGAGGAGAAGCGAAAATATTTGGACATTATTTCAGAGGAAGCGAAACGGTTAAACCGTCTCATTCACGATCTGTTTGATCTTTCGAAAATGGAAGAAGGGAGGATTCCTCTTTCGCCGGAGCCGGTTTATGTAAACGAGTTACTCGATCGCGTGATGAAGAAAGTCTCGATGAAATCGGAAGCGAAAGGGCTCCAACTGATAAAGAAGATGTCCGAACCCGATCTTTTGATCTATGGAGACTCGAATCGTCTGGAACAAATCTTTTTTAATTTGTTCGATAACGCCATTCGTTACACCCAACAAGGCAATATTGTCATTTCCGCGAAACAAAATAAGGGAATGGTGTGCGTCTCGGTCGAAGACTCTGGTGTCGGCATTCCCCCGAAAGAACTTCCTTATCTGTTCGAGCGGTTTTATCGGGTGGAAAAATCGAGATCCAGGGAACATGGAGGTTCGGGACTTGGTCTTGCGATCGCAAAAAAATTGGTGGAAATGCATGACGGCACGATCCACGTATTCAGCAAGTACGGGCAAGGGACAAGATTTGACGTTTGTTTGCAAAAATATGATCTGCAAAAGAGTAAAAAGTAACCTGAGTTGAAAACGATACCGAAACAAAATCTAGGCAAAACAGTTATGCAATGTTTGCACGATGACATATTCACAAAACCCGTATTTTGTACATATGTTGATAAAGTTATTTAACTCCTTTGTATTACAGATTTCACATGGTTTGTGTCACAAACGCTTGATATCATTCATTCATGCAGCATCGTCTCCCGTTAGCGTAATGCTCCTTCGAAAGACTGAGATCCAGCTACTACAAATAAAGCAACCTTCTTGGCGACTTCCTCTTTATTCGTGGTGATGCTACCAGTGGCCCATTGCAAGGCACCTTCATGAATGATTTGTGCAAAAATAGGCACAAACAAGTTCTTTTCGTTATCGGTATAAATACGTTCCAAACTTTTCGACAAAAAAACCTTCAGTTCATTTAGTATTTTTTCTTTCATTTGCGGTAGAACCAAGCCACCATAGCTGCTGCGACATTCAATGTTCGGTTGTTGATAAAAATCGCATACGGCTAAAACGAGTTGTTGTATGCTGTCCTGATCGAACTGCACAATGCCTGAAGTATGGTTTTTGATAGATGCTGAGGCGAAATCCCCCATAATAAAATCGATTAAATCGTATTTATCATTAAAGTGTGCATAGAATGTAGCCCGATTAACCTGCGCTCCCCTTGTTATATCCGCTATTGTAATTTTTTCAAAATCCTTCTTAGAAGCCAAATTGAAAAAAGCATTAATCAATGATTGTTTCGTTTGTGTCATTCGTATATTCCTTGCTTTTGTGGCCATTTCCTTCACCTCTAACCCAACAATTTATTATTATTGTGGCTATAGCAACATTCGCACAGGGTTGTTGATTGTTGCATTAAACCTTTGGCTGTATAGTTTTCATTAAAGCAACATATGTTTCTTTTAATATATCATAGATAAGTCCAGCGGTAAGATGTCAAGTCCCTGATTCTTGAGAATTGGAAATTTTCTTGGCCGTAAAGCAAGGGAGTCAGGGAAAATGACAGCACCAAACTAAACCCAGCCCGAAAATCAAGTCATTTAC
>NZ_CAKKLI010000010.1:0-132392 GCF_918697855.1 Paenibacillus sp. CECT 9249
GGCATTCCGGAAAGTCCAGTCCCAAATTTATTTTTCAAAGATCAACTGGAAATTTTGAAGGCGGCCGCCAGTCCCCTAGGGGACTGGAAGTAAACTCAAAACTGCCTTCAAGAAATACTATATGAGGAGGAATCCGCGATGAAACAATTCGCTTTTCTCTTGCTTCTATCGATCTTATTAATCATTTCAACATCTTGTTCCGGTCCTGCTTATAAAAGTATCGAAGAAGCGATCTCCTATTATGAATCAAGCGATAATTTCGCCGTCTTCCATACGGCTGAAGTCACTCATGGCGAAATCGCTTTTTATGAACGATTCACCCAACAAGACATTGCAGTAGCATTCATAAGTATGAATGGGAGGACGTACAACATTTATGGCATTGGAGGGTATTTAAGTCAAGATGACGAAGCTCCCGAATGGCATTATTCTTCGAGGGAAATAGCGAATAAAGCATACTCGATATACTTCGGAAGACTGCCGGAACGGCCTGCCGAAAAAATGTCTATTCTGTTTAATAAATTAGGCGTCGTGAAGGAAGCCTCGTTAACGCAGGCAAGTTCAAGCTTCGTATGGTTCGTCGTCTTTGACGAAAGAACCGAGGATCTTGATATTAGCGTGTTGTTCGGCGAGGAACGTGTAACCTAAATACAAACACAGGTCGCCCGGCGGTCATGGACACCGCTTAGCGACCTGTTTCTTTGCAGCCGGTCAGGACTTCACATGCTTTTGCATTTGCGTAATGGCCGATTTCTCCAAACGCGATACTTGCGCTTGCGAGATGCCGATTTCGTCGGCCACTTCCATCTGTGTTTTCCCTTCAAAAAACCTCATCGATAAGATCATTTTTTCGCGGTCGTTCAATTTGCGCATCGCTTCCCGCAGCGCAATTTCTTCGATCCAGGACACGTCTTTGTTTTTATCGTCGCTAATTTGATCCATCACATAAATCGGATCGCCTCCGTCGTGATAAATCGGCTCGAACAAGGATACGGGATCCTGGATCGCATCCAGCGCAAACACGACATCTTCCTTGGGAACGTTAAGCGCTTCGGAAATTTCAAAAATCGTCGGTTCGCGCGAGTTTTTATTCGTTAAGGCGTCGCGCACTTGCAACGCTTTATAGGCGATATCCCGCAAGGAGCGCGATACGCGGATCGGGTTGTTGTCCCGCAAATAGCGGCGGATTTCGCCGATAATCATCGGCACCGCATAGGTGGAAAATTTAACGTTCTGGCTAAGATCGAAATTATCGATCGCTTTCATTAGCCCGATGCAGCCGACTTGGAACAGATCGTCGACAAATTCTCCCCGATTGTTAAACCTTTGAATGACACTTAGGACGAGCCTTAAGTTGCCGTTCACTAATTTCTCTCTTGCTGCTCGTTCGTTATTTTCTTGTAGAGCGACGAACAATTCGCGCATTTCCGCATTGGTCAGAACTGGCAGTTTCGCGGTATCAACACCACATATTTCGACTTTATTTCGGGTCACTGTGACTACCTCCCAAGGAGAAACATTAATGTTCATTATCTCCGAGGGCTGTATTTTTATTCCTTCCTCTAAACGCCGAATCGGACACGATTCGCACGATTCGACATCCCTTTATCTATCTTATCCTCACACCATTTTGTTGAATTCCTTGCGCAATCGTTTAATAATTCTTTTCTCGAGTCTGGAAATATAGGATTGGGAAATGCCGAGCAGATCGGCTACGTCCTTCTGCGTCTTCTCTTCCCCGTCGGTCAGGCCGAAGCGCAATTCCATAATGATCCGTTCCCGTTCGGACAGTTTATCTAACGCCTTATGCAGCAATTTACGGTCCACCTGTTCCTCGATGTTGCGGTAAATCGTGTCGTTCTCGGTGCCGAGTACGTCCGACAGCAGCAACTCGTTGCCGTCCCAATCGATATTAAGCGGTTCGTCGAATGAAACTTCCGTCCGGATTTTACTGTTGCGGCGCAAATACATTAAGATTTCATTCTCAATGCATCGCGAAGCGTATGTCGCCAGTTTTATTTTTTTCTCGGGATCGAACGTATTGACCGCTTTAATCAAACCGATCGCGCCGATCGACACCAAATCTTCTATGTTAATGCCGGTATTTTCGAATTTGCGGGCGATGTAAACGACAAGGCGCAAATTGCGCTCGATCAGCATCGCGCGAATGGCGGAGTCGCCGGAAGACAACCGTTCGAGCAAATATTCTTCTTCTTCCCGGGTGAGCGGCGGGGGCAAGGCCTCGCTTCCGCCGATATAGTAGATTTCTTCGCTCTTCAAACCAAATCGAAACAAAATACGGTAATAGTACAATTGCAACATCAATTTCCATTTCAAGCGCATTACTGTTCCTCCTATATGTTTTATACTCTACTCGGACAAAGTTTGCAGCAATGCCGGATGAATGATCGCTTGATAGGTTCCGTCGGACGACAGCTTGCCGCCGTCCAATCCGATCAGAACCTTCGTACATTCCTCCGTCGTGCCCTCATAGGTAATGCTGACTTTATCCGGTTTGACAGCCAACATAAACTGCGTGCCCCGATTCACTCCGCGATACGGGACAAGACGCAACCGGTCGCTCCACTTGCACGCTTCTTCATCCAGTTTCAGCAGAAACTGATCCGCCTGCATCTCCTTCAGCCCGGAAGCCCAATGCTCGGGCAACGCTGTCCCCCATGCCGCCGCCTCCATAATCATGACAGGGGTTCGCGTCAGCGGATCGGTCAATTGATTGCCGGTATCGATAAGTCCGGTGCAACGCGCCGTCTCTCCTTCGATGGACACTTCCACTTCCGCCGTAAATCGGGTTATATTCTCCCGATGATCGCGCGAGCGAATGACCGTTTTATAAAAAAGAATCATTGCCGCAAAACCGACCGCCGTAAATAAAAAACCGACTTTCAGTTCGAAGCTGAGACCGCCGGAATAGGAATACCAAATTCCGTTGAAAATTTCGCCCGAGCTTTGCAGCAAATAGTGAACCCCGAATATGCCGCCGGCCGCCGCGAAATTAATGATGTAGAAGGCTCCTAAATTTCGCAAATAGTTTTGCAAACTTCCAAAGCCGAACGCCGTCCACAGCATAACAAGGGAGAATACAAATTTGATCAAAAACGTAAACATAAAGGAGAGGGCCGGCACGAACATCATGACAACATAGGAAGCTCCGATGCAAGCCGCGGCGGCGATACGCCAAAACTTCGGCCGTATTTTCCGCATCCATGCCGTTGTCCACAATACGGTTCCGTCAATGAGCAAATTTGTTAGAAAAATAAGATCGATATAAACAACCAGTCCACTTCACCGCCTGCCTGAATGAAATCGTCTTCATCCTATCGTTAGACAACGGATGAAACTAGTATAGTAAAGCTTCAGTCCAAAGTCTGTCTAAACGCGCCGTTGCCCAGGTACTTTTTTTGTCGAAGCGGCGTGGAAGGTTAGTTCGCTGCGCTTGAAATGTGGAAATAGATCGCGGCCGTTGGAAAATATCCAACAGAAACGGCTAATCGGTTGATTGAATCGGAGTTCTGTTGGAAACCGTCCAGCGGATTTCCCCCGTTTCCACTCGTGAGGCTTATTTAACACAATTTCGTTGTATGATTTCCAATGGAAAACCGTATTTCGCCAAATTCAAGGATCAAGCATTGGATAAAATCCAATGGATAACATCCCATCATGCGTGCGTCCCATCCCGGAGACCCGGTTCAAGCCAGGCATCTCCCGGCCATACAAAAACCCGGCTCCGCATCCTTGCACAGGAAGCGAAGCCGGGTCTCGTGATGCCTGTATGAAATTCATTCAGCGAATCCATTAATCGAAATTGCGCGGACGATTGCGCAAAAACGTCGGTATATCCAATTGATCGCCTGAAGATTGATTGCCGAACGGGCGCAAATTGTTGATTTTGGGCTCCGTCGTTTCCGCCGGCGACGTGCCGGCGGCAGGCTTGCGCGCCTGCGGCGCCGCCGACTTATGCTCGAACCCGGTCGCGATGACCGTTACTTTGATGTCGTCTTTCAAGCTTTCGTCGATGATCGCGCCGAAAATCATGTTCACGTCCGGGTCGGACGCCGAAATGACGATTTCGGCCGCTTCGTTCACTTCGTAAAGCGATAGATTCGCTCCGCCGGTAATATTCATAATCACGCCGCGGGCGCCTTCGATCGACGTTTCGAGCAGCGGACTCATGATCGCTTTGCGCGCCGCTTCCGCGGCCCGATCCTCCCCGTTCGCCATGCCGATTCCCATCAATGCCGATCCGCGCTCGGTCATGATCGTTTTCACGTCGGCGAAGTCGAGATTGATTAGCCCCGGTACGGCGATCAGATCGGAGATGCCTTGCACCGCTTGACGCAGAACGTTGTCCGCCGCGCGGAAAGCTTCCAGCATCGGCGTTTTCTTGTCTACGATTTCAAGGAGCCGATCGTTCGGAATGACGATCAGCGTATCCACTTTTTCTTTCAACGCTTCAATACCCGCTTCGGCTTGCGACAGGCGCTTGCGGCCTTCGAAAGTGAACGGGCGCGTAACGACGCCAACGGTAAGCGCGCCGCACTCGCGGGCGATCTCCGCGATGACCGGAGCCGCTCCCGTTCCGGTGCCGCCGCCCATGCCGGCCGTCACGAATACCATATCCGCGCCGCGCAGCGTGTTCATAATCAGTTCGCGCGATTCTTCGGCCGCCTTCTTGCCGACTTCCGGATTTGCGCCGGCTCCCAAACCGCGCGTCAATTTATCGCCGATTTGCAAACGATGCTCGGACTTTGCCAAATGCAAAGCTTGCGCATCCGTATTCACCGTAATAAATTCGACACCCTTCACGCCGTTCTCGATCATCCGGTTTACGGCGTTGCTTCCGCCGCCTCCAACCCCGATGACCTTAATCTGCGCGAGTGATTCCATCTCAAAATCAAATTCCAACATAATCTTCCATCTCCCCCTCAATGCGCCTGGATGGCCAATTCAAACCGCTATATAAAATCTTCAAAAAATTTCTTAACTCGTTCGATAAATCCCGGGGATTCCGCTGCAGGCTTAGCCGGTTTGTTGTTGCGATTGACCGTCTTCTTCGCGGCGCCTCCGCCGCTGCGCATTCTTACCGTTCTGCTCACGCTATGGATAATTCCTACGCCGCTTGTGAAAGCGGGATCGCGTACGCCGATGTAATCGGGCACTGCGATGCGGACGGTTGCATCGAGCTCGCTTTGGGCGATCTCAAGCACGCCCGGCATGGAGACGGTACCTCCCGTCAGCACATAGCCTCCGGGCAACTCCGCGTATCCCAACCGCTTCGCTTCCCCGCGGACCATTTGGAATATTTCCTGGATGCGCGGTTCGATAATGGCCGCAAGATCGGCTTGCGAGAACTCTTTCTCCACATTGCTGCCGATTCGAATGACTTTGAACGTTTGATCCTCCGATGCGTCCCGCATCGTAGCGCAGCCGAATTTGAGCTTCACTTTCTCCGCTTGATCCGTCAATGTGCGCAGCCCGTAGGCAATATCGTTCGTTACGAACTCGCCGCCGATCGGCAGCGTGGACGTCGCAATCATCGAACCGTTCTGGAAGACGGCGATCGTCGTCGCGCCGGCACCGATATCGACCAGCACGGCTCCCATCGTTTTCTCGTCTTTCGAAAGCGCGAGTTGCCCTGCCGACAAAGACATGAGCACCAGATCTTTCACTTTTAAGCCCGCTTTTTCAACGCAACGCAAAAGATTATGTATCGTCGTTTTGGCGCCGGTAATGATCGTCGCTTCCACTTCCAGGCGTACGCCGATCATTCCGCGGGGATCTTGTATTCCTTCAAGCCCGTCCACTACATATTGCTTCGCTACGACATCGATAATTTCCCGCTCCGGCGGCATTGCTACCACTTCCGCCGCTTTGAGGACGCGCTCGATGTCTTCGTCGCCGATTTCGCGATCTTCATTCGAAACGGCGACGACGCCGTGGCTCGATTGCAATCCGATATGATTTCCCGAAATTCCGACAAAAACTTCTGCTATTTGAATGCCGACCATTCTTTCCGCATGATCGACTGCATTGCGAATCGATTGAACCGTTTGGTCAATATCTACGATTGCACCTTTTCGGATACCTTCCGAGTCGGCAGATCCAACTCCAATAATATTAAGGGTTCCATTATTCATTTCCCCGATAATAGCACGAACTTTGGATGTACCGATGTCCAAACTAACAATGATATCATTGCTGCTCAATCCGTGGCACCTCCTACTTCTACCTAAAAAATAATAAATCCTGAAAATATACTCTCTACATATTCAACAAACTTTATTTTTTCCCTCTTTTTTCTACAATTTTTTTGCTAGTAATCTATTTCCAATTCACCTACATTCAGCCCATAATTATTATTCTAACATTATTTCTATTTATTGAGTAGTCTCTTTTTCTTGCTCCGCGCCATCTGCGGCGCCTTCGTACGGTATATAGGAATCGGCCGCCAGCATCGTGATGATGCCGGGCTGTTGCGTTTCGATAATGCCGCTCAAATATCTGACTTTATCTTGAAGAAGAGAGATGGCTGTGACGACCTCGAACTGCGAGCGGGTATATATTTTGATGCGGTCTTGATAAGACTGGGAAGGATACGGAATAATCTCCGAAATATCGGCGAGCAATTCGTTCGGAATTAACGCGAGCTCCTTGGACAGCAAGGCTTTGTTCGGATCGTCCGCCTTCCATTGCGTCAAAATCGGTTTTTCCACGATGACGTCCTTGTCCGTTAGCGAGACGTTCGTTCCATTCGCTAGAATAGCCGACAGATGTCCGTCCGTCTGTGACAATTCATACGCTACCGTGGCGAACTCCTTCACCTGTACGTCGATGACGCCGGGGAAATGCTTGTCCACTTTCACGTCCTCGATCGAGGGGATCGCAAGCAGCCGTTCGCGAATCGTTCCTTTGCTTGTGCCGAAATATTGGTCGCCGATCTTCACGCCGCTCGTCTTCCATAGTTCTTCGTTGGATACATAGCGATTTCCTGCAAACCGAACTTCGGAAATTTTACTGATTGATGATCTAAAAAATAAGACGGCGAGTAAAATAATAAAGAGGAGAAGCAAGATGAATAAAAGCTTGCGATTGCCTCTCGGCTTCACTTTCTTCTCTTTTAAAACCGGCATCGATTTTTGCATCCATTTCACCTCAAAAGTTTTACGGAGTAAAACTATCTTCGAAAGCGTCTGCACAGTTTTACGAAGTAAAACTTCTTCGAAAGCATACGCTATAAAGCCTATGATCCCCTTCGGCGAGGAAGGGGATGAAGGCGGTCAGTTTGCAAAATCAAGTTGTCTGGGTACGGGAGATTGCCGATATATGGACGCTCCCAAGCGATGAAACAGCTGTTCGATCCGATCGTAACCGCGGTCGATATGATGGACTTGTTCGACGATCGTTCTTCCTTGCGCCGCCAACCCGGCAATAACGAGCGCCGCGCCGGCCCGCAAATCGGTCGCTTCCACCGTCGCGCCGTACAGGCGGTTGACGCCCCGGATGAACGCCGAGCTTAGATCCACGCGAATATCCGCTCCCATACGCGTCAATTCGTCCACGTGCTTAAATCTACCTTCGAAAATATTTTCCTTCATCACGCTGAATCCGTCCGCAAGCGACAACAATACCATCACTTGCGATTGCAGGTCTGTCGGAAACGCCGGATAAGGCGAAGTCACGATGCGTTCGACGGCTTTCAGCCTGCCGGAACAGTTCACCTGTATTATATCATCGCCCGTTACGATTTGAACACCGGCCCGCCTAAGCACATGAATGAGCGAAGTCAAATGCGACGGATTCGCATTCGTCAGCGTCACATTCCCTTTCGTAACGGCGGCGGCGATCATTAACGTACCCGCAACGATCCGGTCCGGAATGATTTCATAGCTGCAAGGGGTGAGCGAATCGACGCCGTCGATCGTAATCGTGTCGGTTCCCGCTCCGATCACATGCGCCCCCATGCGATTCAGGAAATTTTGCAAATCTTGGATTTCCGGTTCTCTGGCGGCATTGGTCAGCGTCGTCGTCCCTTTGGCCAGCACGGCGGCCATCATAATGTTCTCCGTCGCTCCTACGCTCGGAAAGTCAAGATGAATATCCGCTCCTCTCAATTGTTTGGCGCGGCAAATGATCCTTTGATCCTTCTGGACGATTTGCGCCCCCAACATTTTTAACCCCCGCAAATGAAGGTCGATTTTCCGTTCTCCGATCGCACATCCGCCAGGCTGATAGATTTGCACCTCGCCGAAACGTGCGAGCAGCGGACCCATGAGAAATATCGAGGATCGCATCTGTCTCATTAATGCTTCCGGAATGTGCGAGGAGTGTGTGAAAGCGGTATCGATCATAACCTTCTCATCAGCATGTTCCGTACGGCAACCGATCTCCTCCAAAATTTGCAGCATGACTTCAATGTCTAAAAGTCTTGGAACGTTATGAAGCTCTACCTTCCCTTTCGCCAGAATGCTTGCTGCAAGAATCGGCAATGCGGCATTTTTCGCTCCATGGATACGAATGGTTCCTGATAGTGGTCGCCCGCCCTCAATCACCAATTTGTCCAATGTATCACCTCCGAGTTTACCGCTCACCCACTACCAACACTTCCGGCACTAATGAAATGCCATATTTTGATGATATCGTCTGTTGGATTTCCTTCATCAGGGTGAGAACATCTCCAGCTGTCGCTTGCCCGGTGTTCACAATGAAATTGGCATGCTGTTCGGATATTTGAGCTCCGCCGACGCGGCGTCCTTTCAATCCCGCTTCCTCGATCAACCTCGCCGCGTAATCGCCCGGCGGGTTGCGGAACACGCTGCCTGCGCAAGCCATTTTCAGCGGTTGGGTACGCATTCGGCGGTCTTTGTAAGATGCCATCGCAGCCGCGATTTCTTTCCGTTCCCCGTAGGCCAATTGAAATGTCGCCTCCACGACGATTCCCGGCCGCTCTTGCAAAATGGAATGACGATAGCGGAACTGCATATCTTGGGCGTTATACCGAACCAATTCCCCTGTCTCCAGTACAATCTCAGCTTCCTTAAATATGCGTGACACATCCGATCCATGGGCACCGGCATTCATATATACGGCGCCGCCAACGGTGCCCGGTATGCCCCCGGCAAACTCCAACCCGGCCAGACCCTGTTTCCCCGCCATTACGCATAGTCTAATAAAGGAATACGCCGCTCCGACGCGAACGGTTTCCCCGTCGAAATGAAGGTGGTCCAAACCTTTGCCCACTTTCACGACAGCGCCGCGAATTCCTTTGTCTGAAACGAGCATGTTTGAGCCCCTGCCGACGGTCGTCCAAGGCACATGATGTTTGCGAAGCAGCTTGAGCGTATCAGCCAACTGCCGCTTGCCGCCGGGAACGATGAAAATGTCTGCAGGCCCTCCGATTTTCCATGTCGTATGGTTGGATAACGGTTCATCGAAGCTAATGCTGCCGAGATTGGCGTCCGTAAATTCCGTAATAAACTGCTGCATCTAACGAACCTCCTTTACATTAATGCCGGTTCCTCTCGGGAGACTGTCACGATTATAGAGTATCTTATGTCGATTAGAACGGGAGTGTGACAATCGCCCAGTCGCTTTATCTAGGCAAAGTAATCAATCTTTCGATTTCTTCTGCAATTTGCTTGGCCGAATCCGGCATGCCGAGCGTTTTCGCCCGTTCCGACATCGACTTCCATCGTTTCTCATCGCCGATGATCGCTTCGATTCGCGCGAACAGCGCCTGTCCGCTCAAATCCTTTTCCAAAATCATCTCGGCCGCTTGTTCATTGGCGAGCGAGCGGGCGTTCGCCTCCTGATGGTTATTGGTTACATTGGGAGACGGAATCAAAATCGAAGGAATGCCCAGCGCCGTAATTTCCGCCAAGGAAGAAGCGCCCGAGCGGCTGACGATCAAAGATGTCGCAGCCAATACTTCCGGCATGTTATGAACGTAAGGCAATACTTTCAACCGTTCCGGAGCCTTCGTATTCCCCCGTTCAATCCGTTCGCTCGTGCCGGGATAGTAGCTTTCCCCCGTAACGTAGACGAAGTAAACGCCCTCCAAACGATGCAAAAGCGGCGTCATTTCGATCATCGCTTCGTTGATCGCTTTGGCCCCGCGGCTCCCGCCGACTACAAGCACGATTCTGGAGCCGGCGGGTATGCCGAGCGAAGAGTAGCCGCTCTTCCGATCCGCAAGCGCGACCGCCGACGCGCACGGATTGCCCGTGAACAGCACCCGCTTCGCTTTATTGAAATGCGGTTCGGACTCTTTGAAACTTACCGCGACCGTGTCGGCATAACGGCTTAAAAATTTGTTTGTCAGCCCCGGTATCGCGTTTTGTTCGTGAATAACCGTCGGAATGCCCAATTTGGCGGCGGCGTATACGACAGGTCCGCAAACGTAACCTCCGGTGCCGATGACGACGTCCGCGCGAAATTGCTTCAGCAATTGTTTGGATCGCTTGACTCCTTGAACGAAACGCATGACGGTTTTTATATTATCGACGGATAATTTACGGCGAAACCCGGTAATGTCGATCGATTCGAACGGAATATTATGTTTCGGGACGAGCGTATGCTCCAATCCCTTCTGTGTGCCAATATATAATAATTCGATATCTTTATGCTGCGCCTGGCATTGCCTGGCAATGGAGAGCGCAGGATAAATATGCCCTCCGGTGCCGCCTCCGCTTAACACAACGCGCATATCAATCACCTCGCATAACGGGATATATTCAATAGAATGCCAAGCGCGGTCAGCATTAAAGTCAATGAGGAGCCGCCGTAGCTTATGAGCGGCAGCGTAATGCCCGTTACGGGCATCAACCCGATGACGACGCCGATGTTGATAATGACCTGAACGGCGACAATCCCGACGATGCCCGCGGCCAGCAAGCTGCCGAACGTATCGGGAGCCGTAAGCGCGACCCTCATGCCGCGCCATACCAAGATAAGAAATAAGAGCAACACCGTCATCCCGCCGATAAAGCCAAGCTCCTCCGCCAAAATCGAAAAGATAAAATCCGTTTGCGGCTCGGGAACATAACTGTACTTCTGCCGGCTCATACCGAGTCCGAGCCCGACGAAACCGCCCGGTCCGATCGCGTACAGCGATTGGATCGATTGGTAGCCTGCGCCGAGCGGGTCTTGCCACGGATCCAAAAAAGCGGTAATGCGCTGCAGCCTGTACGGCGCGGCGATCACTAATCCGACGAAGCCGGCGACCCCGACCAAAGCGAGCGAAGCGAGATGCTTCAATCGCGCTCCGGCCGAGTAAATGACCAGCAAGGACGCTCCAACCATTACGGTGCCCGTTCCAAGGTCCGGCTGCAGCATAATAAGGCCGAACGCGGCCCCCATTATGCCGAGCGGCGGAAGAAGGCCTTTCGTGAACGAGTCGATTTTGGCATGTTGATCGGACAATAACTTTGAAAGAAACAAAATCATAGCCAATTTCATAAATTCGGACGGCTGAATGCCGAACGAACTGATTCCGAGCCAGCTGCGCGCGCCGCCGCGCACGACGCCGATGCCCGGAATCAGAACGATCAACAGCAATACGAAACAAACGATGAGCGTAATTTTCGCATATTTTCTCCAAATAAGATAATCCAAGTTCATCGTAAAATACATCGCAACCAAACCTAATACGGCGAAAAGCAGTTGCCGTTTCACAAAATAGAACGAATCTCCGTAATCGTGAAATGCGAGAACGGCTCCGGCGCTATAGACCATCACGACTCCGATGCCCAGTAACGACAAAATGGATACGATAAGCCAAATATCCGGCGCGGAACGAGCTTTTGACATGGCGAGACACCTCTGCAATCGATTGTAGGGGCTTGCCCTGCCGGCATCGAACATGCCGGGGCTTGGATACCCCCCTACTTAAGACTATGCGCCGCCTCTTTAAAAATTCGTCCACGCTCCTCATAGGAAGCGAACATATCCCAGCTCGCACAGGCGGGAGACAACAAGACGATATCTCCCGGAGCGGCCAGCGCGGCCGCTTCCCGGACCGCTTGCCGAATCGTGTCGGCGGCGTCCTCACCAGTATCGACGGTTTTGATCGCGCGTATCCCCGCCGCCTCCGCCACGCGGCGAATCTTATCCTTCGTTTCGCCGAGCGTCACGACCGCCTTCACCTTATCCTGGAAGATCGGTACGAGCTCCATATAATCGGAGCCGCGATCCAGCCCGCCCGCGATCAGCACAATGCCGCCCGCGAACGCGTCGATCGCCATCGCGGTCGCGACCGCATTCGTCGCCTTCGAATTGTTGTAATACAACACTCCGTCAACCGTCCGCACATATTCCAGGCGATGCTCCACGCCTTCAAACGAAGCCAGAGGCTGCCGCAGCCGTTCGGGATCAATCCCGGCGGCAAGGCATATGGCGGAAGCGGCCAGCGCGTTCTCGACGTTGTAACGCCCGGGGATGCCGATTTCCCGGACGTCGATAATGCGATGGACTTGTCCGAGCTCGTCCCGGTATACGACGCTGCGCTGCAGTTCGTCCGGTTCGGCCGAATACGGCGGCTCGGCATACACCCCGAAGTCCAGCCGTTCCTTGGCGGAAAAAGGCAGCAACGTGGCGCGCACTCGTTCCGCCAAGGAACGGCAAACTTCATTGTCCCAATTGAGAACGGCATAATCCTCCTCCGTCTGATTGGCGAACAGCTTCGCCTTGGAAGCGATATAGTCCTCCATCGTCCCATGGTAATCCAAATGCGTCTCTCCGACGTTTAATAAACAAGCGATGCGCGGATGGAATTGCGACGTCCCTTTCAATTGAAAACTGCTTAATTCGGCTACGAGCCAATGTTCGGCGGTCGCCGCCTGCACCGCTTCGCTGAGCGGGATGCCGATATTGCCGGCGACGATGGCTTTCGCGCCGGCCTGTTTCAATATGTTGCCGACCCATGTCGTCGTCGTCGTCTTTCCGTTAGATCCGGTAATGCCGATGATCGGGGCTTGGCACAGGAAGGAGGCGACTTCCACCTCCGTGACGACTTCGATGCCGAGCGATTGCGCCTGCATGACCGGGGGGGCCGAATAAGGTATGCCCGGGTTTTTGACCACTAGCGCGATATTTGCATGAACCAGCGTATCGGGATGTCCGCCGCAAATAACAGAAATTCCCAAAGCCTCCAATTCAGCGGCTTCGGGACAAAGTTGTCTCTCTTTTTTATCGTTAACGGTGACGCGGGCGCCGGCTTGATGGAATATTTTCGCAACTTGCACTCCGCTTTTGGCGAGGCCCAGCACTACGACCTCTTGATCCCGATATGCTTCAGGAAATTTCATCGATTACAACCCCTTGTTGATGTAAAGTCCAAGCCCGGCAAGAATGATGCCGACAGCCCAAAACGTGATGACAACCCGCCATTCGGACCAGCCTGTAAGCTCAAAATGATGATGGATCGGACTCATCTTGAAAATACGTTTGCCGCGCGTCTTGAACGATGCGACTTGCAAGACGACGGACAGCATTTCCACGACGAACACGCCGCCGATAATAATAAACAACAGCTCCGTCTTCGTCAATATGGCGATCGCGCCGAACGCTCCCCCGATACCGAGCGAGCCGATATCGCCCATGAACACTTTGGCCGGATGCGCGTTGAACACCAGGAAACCGAGCACCGCTCCGATCATGGCCGCCGCACATACCGCTGCCGCATGTTCGGTCGTTTGCATCGCGATAATGGCGAATGCGCCGAAGGCGATGGCGCTCGTGCCCGACAGCAGGCCGTCCACCCCGTCGGTAAAATTAACGGCATTGCTGATCGCAAGCATCATCAATACGATGAAAGGATAGTAGAACCAGCCAAACTCCCATACTACGGACGTTCCCGGAATGGAGATCGTCGTCGGATGGTCGTTCATTGCGAGCAGTACGCATATGATGACGGCGAACAGCAATTGACCGATCAGCTTTTGTTTGGCGGTTAAACCGAGCGAGCGTTTAAATACGATTTTGATATAATCGTCCAGAAACCCGACGAGCCCGAAACCTAACGTCGCAATCAAAAGAATGGCAAAATTCGTATTGATGACGGAAAATTTCAAGAAGGAAAGCGTAAATGCAATCAAAATGATCATTCCGCCCATCGTAGGGGTTCCCGCTTTTTTCAAATGCGCCTGCGGACCGTCGTCGCGAATTTGCTGTCCGAATTTCATCCTTCTCAACAGCGGAATGAACAGCGGGCACGCGATGACGGCGAGTATGAATGAAACGCCGATCGTAAGCATTATTAATTTAAAGTCCACTCTATGCCACCTCCAGGCCTGGCGAAGAAACTGCCTCGTAAGTATGTCTATTAGTTCGTTTTCTATTGGTTATTATAATGGGTAATCTCTTAAAGTATGAACAACTTCTTCCAGTCTCATGCCACGGGAGGCTTTCACAAGCACGATGTCTCTCGGGCTCAACTGCTTCAGGAGCGCTCCGATCAATTCCTCTTTATCGGTAAAAGAAAACACCCTGCCCTCGGGCATATTCTCAAGCGCGCCTTCGGCGATCCGTAGCGAGAGCGGACCGTAAGTATAGACGTAATCCGTTTTGCCGGCGTCCAAATAACGGCCGATCGACCGATGAAGCTCTTCTTCTTCCTGTCCTAATTCCAGCATGTCTCCAAGCACAACCGTTTTGCTGCGATAGCCTTTCATCGGCGCGAACATGTCGATCGCCGCGCGGACGGCGGTTGGACTGGAATTGTATGCGTCGTTGACGATCGTCAATCCGCTGGCGGCTTGAATCACTTCCGTGCGCATGCCTGTCATGTCGAGTTGGCCGAGCCCGGATCGAATCGACTCGTCCGTTACGCCGAAATGTCGGGCTACCGCGATCGCCGCCAGCGCGTTCATGACGTTATGCTGTCCCATAAGCGGGATCGTATAGCTTTGTTCGCTTGCGCCGTTCGTCGTAAAGATCGTCCGGCTCGTATGAAACATCATTCCCGTCGGATAGTGATCGTTCGTTTCGGATAATCCGAAGCGTACCCTTGCCGGCGGAGCCGAACGGCCGAAATCCGTCTCTGCCAGACATCGATCCAGCAACGGTTCGTCGCCGTTATAAATGAGCACGCCGTCTTCCCGCAAGCCGCTGACGATTTCCAGCTTCGCTCTCGCAATTTCTTCGCGCGATCCGAGTTGGAGCAAGTGCGCTTCGCCGATATTTGTAATAACGGCGACTTCCGGCCGCGCAATGCGCGACAGAAGCTCGATTTCCCCGCGCCCGCTCATGCCCATTTCCAGCACGGCGATTTCCGTTCGTTCGTCCATTTCCAAGATCGTGAGCGGCAGACCGATATGATTATTGTAATTTCCTTGCGTTTTATGAACGTTATAGGTCGTGCTTAAGACGGAATAGATCATGTCTTTGGTCGTCGTTTTTCCGTTGCTGCCGGTCACTCCGATCACGCGGACGGCCCGTTCCCGGACATAGGCCGCAGCCAGCCGTTGCAGCGCCGCCAGCGGATCGTCCACAATAATAAGCGGCCTTTCTTGCAATCCGCTTGGAACGGCGATGTCCTTCCGCCATACGGAGGCGGCGATGCCGCTCGCGAACGCTTCTTCGACGAACCGGTGCCCGTCGAACTTCTCCCCGCTTAACGGGACGAACAGGCTGCCTTCCGTCAATTTGCGGGTATCGGTCACAACGCCCGCAACTTTTACCAATTCCGTATCCGAATCGGTGCCTGTCAATGTTCCGCCGCACATATCGGCCAATTCACGCAATGTTTTATTAATCACAATACTTTGCCCCTTATCGCTTCTTTGGCAACGAGTCTATCGTCAAAGTCGTAATTGACCCCTTGAATCGTTTGATAGGTTTCATGTCCTTTCCCCGCAATCAATACTACATCGTCGGGGCTTGCCATTTCAATAGCCTTTTGTATCGCAGTGCGCCGGTCGACGACGAGTTCGTAAGATTGCCGGCCGCCACTTGGGTCCGTCAAGCCTTGCTCGATATCTTGCAAGATGCGGTACGGATCTTCCGTACGCGGATTGTCGGAAGTGACCAGAAGGTAGTCCGCATAATCGGCGGCAATGCGCCCCATAACCGGCCGTTTGGTCCGGTCGCGGTCCCCGCCGCAGCCGAACACGCAATAAATGCGGCCTTTGGCAAATTCCTTCACCGTTTTGAGCACATTTTCAAGCCCGTCCGGCGTATGCGCATAATCGACAATGACGGCGAAGGGCTGGCCTTCATCGACCGCTTCGACACGCCCGGCAACGCCCGGCATCCCCTCCAGGCTCGACTTGATCCGCTCCAGGGGAACGCCCTCCGCGAGCGTGGCTGCGATCGCCGCCAACGCGTTATACACATTGAATTTGCCGACCATCTTCAGCCGGATATCCGTTTCGCCGGCAAACGTCCGGACATGAAAGCTCGTTCCTTTCGCGGTCACTTCGATGTTCGACGCATATACGTCTGCGCTCTCCCGCAAACCGTAAGTGATGACTTCGGCCGAAGTCAATTTCCGGAAATAGGGCGAAGCTTCGTCGTCCTCGTTCAAAACGGCGTATCGCCGTTCTTCCGGAGAACCGGAGAACTCGTTGCCCATACGGGAGAAGAACAAACCCTTGGCAGCCCGGTATTCTTCCATCGTTTTATGGTAATCCAAATGATCCTGCGTCAAATTCGTAAAAATCGCGGTGCGGAATCGGCAACCTTTCACGCGCCCCTGCTCCAATGCATGCGAAGAGACCTCCATGACGCAGCAGGCTGCGCCGTGTTCCGCCATCGCATGCAGCGACTGCTGCAATTCCAGCGCATCCGGCGTCGTTCGCGACATATCGAACGTCCGGCCGCCGTAGCGCATTTGAATCGTTCCGATGATGCCTGTATGTTGGCCGAAATCGTTCATAATGCGTTCCACCAAATAAGTGGTGGTCGTTTTGCCGTTTGTGCCCGTTACACCGATCAATTTCAATCGACGGCTCGGGAAGCCGTAATAATAATCGGCGAATACCGCCATCGCATGCCGGCAATCTTTCACGACGATTTGCGGCAGCCCAACCTCCAGTTTCCGCTGCACGACGAGCGCCGCCGCGCCTGACTGGACCGCTTTATCGGCATAGTCGTGCCCGTCGACCGTATGTCCCGGCAAACATATGAATAAATCTCCCGGCTTCACTTTGCGAGAATCCGTTTCGATGCCGGTTATTTCCGTTCCGCCTTCCCCTTCGATCCGTGCGGTCACCAGCAAAGAAGCGAGCTCCGTTACTTGCATGTCATACCCCTCCGTCCAATGTTCCCCAACCTGCTGCAGTCTAGGCAGATGAAGAATATCTGTCACTATCATCATTCACTCTTATTCGTTTCTTCATTCCCCATATAAATGCGGATCGTAGATCCTTTCTCCACGCGCGCTCCCGGCTTCGGCGCCTGGCTGACGACAACCGGGCCGGTTCCCGACTTAGCGAGCGAGAAATCCATATGCAAATCCTCGTAAATATCGACGAGCGACATTCCTACTAAATTCGGCACTTTCACGAGCGGCGTTTCGTTATATTTATATTCGCGCGCCAATTGATCTTTACGGGGTTCGACTCCCATATATTGCAGCGTATCGGTCATAATATTTTTGACGATCGGCGCCGCGACGACGCCGCCGAATTGAATCCCTTGCGGGTTATCCACCGCTATGTACACGACAATTTGCGGATCGTCCGCCGGAGCGAAGGCGATGAAAGAAACGATATGTTCGCTAGCGGAATATTTGCCGTTAACAACTTTCTGCGCCGTCCCCGTCTTGCCACCGACACGATAGCCGTCGATAAAGGCAGGGCGTCCCGTTCCTTTCGCGACGACGCTCTCCAGCGCCTCGCGCACCAATTTGGACGTTTCCGGGGAAATGACCTCCCTGACGAGCTCCGGTTCCACTTCCTTGACGACTTCGCCGGTTACCGGATGAATCCACGCTTTGGCCACATGCGGCTTAAACAGCTTGCCGCCGTTCACCGCCGCCGCTACCGCCGCTACCTGTTGAATCGGCGTCACCGAAACCCCTTGGCCGAATGCCGTCGTAGCGAGCTCTACCGGACCGACGCGCGAAGGCTTGAATAAGATCCCCGTCGCCTCGCCGTTCAAATCGATGCCGGTTTTCGCCCCGAATCCGAAATTGCGTATGTACTCGAATAATTTGTCTTTCCCGAGCCGTTGGCCGAGCGCCACGAAGCCGGGGTTGCATGAATTTTCCACCACCTGCATAAAAGTTTCGCTTCCATGCCCGCCGCGCTTCCAGCAGCGCAGAAACGACCCGCTTACTTCAATGAATCCCGGATCGTAGAAGTGATCGTGCTTCAGATCGACTTTTCCCTCTTGCAGCGCGGCGGCCAATGTAATGATCTTAAACGTGGAACCCGGCTCGTAAGTCATCCAAATCGGCAAATTCCGGTTATAAATGTCCGCCGGATAATCTCTATAATTGCCGGGATCGTATCCCGGACGGCTTCCCATCGCCAAAATCTCGCCCGTCTTCGGATCCATCGCGATCGACAAAATCGAATTCGGCTGAAATTTGAGCATCGCCTGATCAAGTTCCCGCTCCATTATTGTCTGAATATATTTGTCGATCGTCAATTGCAAATTTAATCCATCTCTCGGTTCAACATATTTTTCCGTCGAATTCGGCATCTGGCGATTGGCCGCGTCCGCCAAATACGAAACGTTGCCCTCGCTGCCTTTCAATTCATTGTCGTACTTGACTTCCACTCCCGTCAAGCCTTGATTCTCGATCCCGACAAATCCCAGAATATGTGCGGCCAACCCGTCGTACGGGTAGTATCTTTTATTGTCTTCCGCGACATAAATTCCCGGTAAATTCAAATTGCGGATTTCTTGGGCTTTCTCCATCGTAATTTTCCGCCCGCCCGGTTGAATACGCACAATTCTTTCGCGTTTCGTTAATTGGCCGTATATTTTGTCCTCGGGCATACCCAGCGCCGCGGCAAGCCGGCTCGCCGTCGATTTCGCTTCCTTCACTTGGGCCGGTACGGCCATAATCGTCGGCGAACTGACATTATACGCTAGACGTTCGCCGTTGCGGTCCCATATTTCTCCGCGCTTTGCGGTAAAAGGTATTTGGCGTCTCCATGAATTTTCCGCCTTCTCCGTCAACTCCGCTCCCTTCCATAACTGCAAATAGCCGAGACGAATACATAAGGCGGCAAATCCGATCGTAATAAGCACAATCGATAAGAACAATCTGCGCCGAACGGTAACATTCGAACCTTTCACATCGGCCCCTCCTGTCTCCTCATAATTATGACGGTTTCATAATCATGACTATTCGGGACAAACAGGGGTTAGAACAAGCTATTCCTCCGCCTTCTCCGATTCGTCTTCCGCCGAATCGGACGGTGCGGACGGTTCCAAAGTAAATTCCGCTTTCCGCACGTCGCCGTTTTGCGTAACCGTCTGTTCGACGACATAACCTTCGCCTGAAACGGAATAATCGATGCCAAGCAAGGAGCACATTTCGATGACATCCCGCAAGGACGCTCCTTTCATATCGGGCACATCCATATTTTTCGGATCTTCCGTAAAGAGATAGACCCGCTTGCTTTGCGGCAGAGGCAATCCCGCCTCCGGATATTGGCCGATGACTTCGTCCCCGTCGCCGATCGTTTCAAACGTAATTCCGGCATGGGTCAACTGGCTTTTCGCGTCCGCCGTTCTCTGCTTCGTCACGCTAGGCACTAACGTACGCGGTATCGTTTTCTCTTTCCCCTCCTTCTTCTCTGTCTGCTGCGCAGACTTGTTGGACGGGATGTTCATGTACCGGAGCGATTGGCTGACGATCTCCTTGAATGCGGGGGCGGCGACCGATCCTCCTCCGGCGTACGGGTCGTTCGGTTCATCCACAATGATATAGACAAGAATTTTCGGATCTTCGACCGGGGCGTACCCGATGAAGGAGACAACATATTTCCCGTCGACATACTTCCCGTTGACCGCTTTTTGCGCCGTTCCCGTTTTACCGGCGACGCGATAGCCCTCGATATAAGCATTTCTACCGCTGCCAATCTTCTGGTCGGAAACGACTTGCTCTAGATATTCGCCGACTTTGCGGGAAGTTTCTTCCGAAATGACTTTGCGCACGACTTCCGGTTCCGTTTTTGTTCTCTCACCCGTTACCGGATCTACGATTTCCTTAATAATGTGAGGTTTTAACAGCGTTCCGCCGTTAGCGACAGCGGCAATGCCCGCAACCTGTTGGATCGGCGTGACGACAACCCCGCCTTGGCCGAATGTTGCCGTTGCCACGTCGATCGTTCTTTCGATAGAGACGGTCCCTCTGCTTTCTCCGGGCAGTTCGATGCCTGTTTTTTGGCCGAAACCGAAATCATGGATATATTGTTTTACTTTCTCCTCCCCCAATTTCTCAATCCCTAGCTTAACGAATGCAACGTTACTGGAGCGCTTGACCCCTTCCAATAACGTAATTTCTCCCCATCCGCCCCGCTTCACGTCGCGAATCGGTTTAGGCCAGCCTTTTACTTTAATTTGGCCTGACATGTACCACTCATTGGGATTAAAAAGGCCTTCCTCGACCGCCGCGGCCAGGGTTACGATTTTAAACGTGGAACCCGGCTCGTAAATCGAACGAATCGCGTGGTCGTAGAATGCGGCCTGGCTCCCCGCTTCCCAATACGAATTCGGGTTGAAATTCGGCATATTCGCCATGGCCAATATTTCCATCGTTTTCGGATCTGCCGCTATGGCCGTCACGCTGACCGGTTTGTATTGGTCGTAAATGGATTGGATCGCTTTTTCCGTATAGTGCTGTATCGTTTCGTCAATCGTGAGCACGATGTTTTTGCCGTCCGTTTTCGGTTTGTAGACTTCATTGGCTGTCGGCAGCTTATAGCCTTTTCTATCCTTTTCGTACGAGATGGAACCGGGTATGCCTCTCAGCAACTCGTCGTAATAGGATTCCAGCCCGTTGACAGGCTTATCTTCTTTGTCCATATAGCCTAATATATGCGACGCCAACGTTTCCTTCGGATAATACCTTTTATCCATTTCCAGCAAATAAATGCCTACGTCTTTTTGTTCGGTTTCCTTGCTTAATGCCGCGATCTCCTCTTTCAACCGTTCCGCAACTTCAACGTCGACCTTCCAGCCTTCCGGATGCACTTCGCGCTGCTGATAAAAGTCGCCGTCGTCTTTTTTCGCCGTTGCGATTTTATACAATTCATCCTTCGGCTTGTTCAATATTCCGTGCAGAATGTCTACGACTTCGTCAGCAATTTTCAAATGATCGATAATTTTCGGGCTGACCGCAACCGTATAGGCGGGAGCATCCATCGCAAGCGCGCTCCCGTTCCGGTCGTAAATCGTGCCTCGAACCGGATTTAACGTAATTTGCGCCGACCAGGTTTCCTTTGCCTTCACTTGCCAAAATTCCGCGTTCGCGACTTGGAACCAAAAGACTCGGGCCAATAGAATAAAAAAAAGGATGGTAAAACATCCCCCAATAAACATGGTGCGAATTCTTATTCTTTTCTTCATTCAAAATCCCTCACTGTGCCGTGCTTGTTTTCACATTTTTGCCTTTGGAGCCGGTAGTATGTACGTCAATTTCATCCCCGTCCGCCGCTCGCGCAATCAGCCCGAGTTTTTCCGCTTCTTCCCGAATCCGTTCCGGACTTTCAAGTTTTTCTTTCTCGATTTTCAAAACCGCGATTTCCTGCTGCATTGTTTGAATCTCCCGATTCATTTGCTGCATTTGCGTATTCAAATCGTAGATTTGCGCGTAACGCCATATGATGACCCCGGCGACAAACACACAAATAACGATCGTGAACAAATAGAGCAGCTTTTCCTGCATCGGCAGCGCTACTTTCCGCTTTACGACTTTCGTCGTTTCGCGGTATCGTTCGGGAGTGCGATTAATTTTCTTTTCTTGCAAGGCTAGATTGCCGCGTACATAGGCCATACGGTATACCCTCCAACAAATCATTCATAATGATTGTTCAATGCAACTTTCGCGATTTTTTGAACCCGAAATCATTTACAGCTTTTCCGCAATTCTCAATTTTGCCGAACGCGCGCGCGGATTGGAATCCAATTCCTCGTCGCTCGGCAATGTCGGCTTTCGGTTAATCAGTTTCAACGTGCTTGTTTTGCCGCAAACGCACATCGGAAAATCCGGGGGACAGGTACATTTTTCAATGTAGCTCGCAAATGTTTGCTTGCATATCCGGTCTTCCAACGAATGAAACGTAATGACCGATACGCGTCCGCCCGGCGCCAGGCAGCGGATCGTCTTATGCAAAGCTTCTTCGAAAGCGCCTAGCTCGTCGTTCACCGCAATCCGCAGCGCCTGGAAGCTGCGCTTGGCGGGATGTCCGCCCGTTCTGCGTGCGGCGGCCGGAATGCCCGCTTTCACCAGCTCGGCGAGTTGTCCCGTCGATTCGATCGGCTGCTGCGCGCGAGCTTGCACGATTGTTTTCGCGATTCTGCGCGAAAACTTCTCTTCCCCGTACTCGAACAAAATGCGGGCAATTTCTTGTTCGGACCAACGATTGACGATTTCGTAAGCCGTCAATTCCCCCGTTCGGTCCATGCGCATATCGAGCGGCGCGTCGTGATTGTAGCTGAATCCGCGATCGGCCTCATCGAGCTGAGGCGACGACACGCCTAGATCGAACAGCACGCCATCCACCTGCGGGATGCCGTCTCGTTGCGGTACGCCGCAATTCAGCAGCGTTTCTTCGATGTATCTAAAGTTCGTTTTCACCAGTTGAATGCGATCCTTGTAATCGGCAAGCCGGGTTTCGGCATTGGCAAGCGCCAGATCGTCCTGATCGAAAGCAATCAATTTGCCTTCGCCGTTAAGCTTGGAAGCGATGGAAGCGCTATGCCCCGCCCCGCCTAACGTACAATCGACATAGATTCCGTCGGGCTTGATGTTAAGGCCCGCTACGGCCTCTTCTTTTAGAACCGTGATGTGATGAAACAACGTTAAGCCCCCTATACTGCTTTCGTTATGGCACCCTTCGAAGCCAGGCGAGCCGCAGAACCGTTATAAGTCAAAATTAAAATCCACCAGCTTCTCGGCAATCTCGTTGAACGCTTCTTCCGATTGCTCAAAATAGTTTTCCCAAATGTCTTTGCTCCAAATTTCCACCCGATTGGATACGCCGATGACGACGCATTCCTTATCAAGCTTTGCATATTGGCGCAAATTGGCCGGTATGTTTACCCTGCCCTGTTTATCCCACTCGCATTCCGTCGCCCCGGAAAAAAAGAACCTTGTAAACGCGCGGGCGTCGGATTTCATCAGAGGCAAAGCTTTCAGCTTCTGCTCGAGCAATGCCCACTCCTCTTTCGGATAAACGAATAAACATTGGTCCAAGCCGCGGGTAAGTACAAATGAGGATCCGAGAGGTTCGCGGAACTTCGCAGGCACGATCATTCGACCTTTATCGTCAATGCTGTGTTGATATTCGCCCATGAACATCGGCCGCTCCACCCCTTACCCCAAGTCTCCCACTTTACACCACTTTTCACCACCAATGACATATTAATTCGCCGAAACAAACAAAAATCCTGCTATGCAAGCAGGATTTTTTCAAAATTATTAAATTTTTGTTGCCAAACATCCTAAAATTATGTTAATCTTTCTTTTCGTCTTGTTCGGAAGGTCCGATTTGTCCGGCCAATTTCTTTTTCGCTTTCCATTTCTTGCGGTAAACGCCCCAGTAAACAGCGGCGGCAATCGACAAAAGAACGAGGATTGGCAGCGCTCCGACGACAAAAAGGACGATTCCTTGCAGAAATGCGACCGTCCATTGCCAACTGGTCGACAGCGTGGAGGAAATTCGTTCGCCGAACGGTTTTTTCGACTTGATCGACGCTTGATCGGCATCTTCTAAAGTCTGATACAGTCGAAGATTGACGGTGGAAAAGGCGACGTTTTGTTCCAGGTAACGCATTCTCCCTTTAATCCGCTCGATCTCTTCCTGAACGCTTCCGAGCTCGGACGAGAACCGGACGAGATCGTCCGCTTTCTGCGCCTTTTCCATAAACGAGAGGAGGCGGGCCTCTACCACTTGCTTCGCTTTCAATCTCGCTTCCAGATCGACGTATTCTTCCGTCACATCGTTTGCCTGCAAGTTGCGCGAAAATTCGAGATGCTTCATCTGCTCCAATTGCTGGATAAAATTCATGAATCCGCCGGACGGGACCTTCACAGTGAAGGTTCCGCCAAGTTCATAGAGACTTTTCTGGTCCGAAAATTCCAGAACGTACCCCCCTGCCAGTTGGACGCGGTTCAACAGTTCGCTTTGCGCCTTGACGTAATCTTCCACTTCCATGGAAAGATCGGCGCGATAAATAAGTTTTCGATTGAACCCCTCGTCCGCTGCAATCGCATCCGTGCCCATTCCGGCAGCGGAATGCGCCGAATCGGAAGCGTATTCCCCGCTCTCCGCTTCAAGCGCTTGCGGAGCTTCCGCCTGTGGCGCTTTATTCATCGATGCCTTCGTGTCCGACGCAAGCGATTCGGTGCTCGAGTATTGCGCAGACCCGGCGTCCGAAGCGCTGTCAGATTTGCCGGCGCTGCTGCAACCCGCGATAAGCGCGGCCAACAACAAGCATGCGCCAATCATTGCAAACGTTTTCCTCACATGTTTTGTCAAAATGACAACCCCCTTGCCTTTCGGCGTCTTAATTATGAATTTCCATGTTTTTCATAAAGACGAAACCGATAGCAAAGAGGTTGCACCGTCCGAAAAAATAGATATGATTACAAGCTCCGAAGCGGAGAAATGCTGGATCCGATTTGCGTCATTGCCGCATCGCTAACGAGTCCGAGCCTCCATATGGCGACTCCCTTCAAGTCATAACGTTTGGCGAGCCCGATCTTGCTGCCTACCGATTGCTCATTCTCGCTCCCCATGGAAATGCCGAGCACCAATTTCTCTTTCGGAACTTCCTGCAATGCGAGGCGAATCGCTTCGTCCACTCTTTTCAGCGGTTCGGGCCCCTTCTCCCCCTCGTAAGCGTAGGCCATCACGATCATTTCATCGGCCAAAGCGCCTAGGGCGGCATAGTCATAGCCTCGGTACGCGCCGTTCAGCGGATGCAGAACGAGCGAAAGCTTCAAGCCCGCTTTTTTCGTTTCTGCGGCGAGCTTTTTGACAAAAGCGGTATAGCTTGCCTTCGCTTTGTCGATGTCGCCCGTAAGTCCCAGTCCTTCGAAATCGAGCGAAATGCCCGAAAATTTCTTCTCTAGCGCCAGCTTCACCATCTCGGCGACGGCATTCTCCGTCAGGGCCGGATCTTCGATCAGCCTGGTCAATTCCCCGGTATCGTCTCCGGCGAAAACCATCAAGTATGCGGCGGCCCCTTCCTGCGATGCGTCGGCGACAATTTGTTCGGGAGTTACGTCGCCGGCCGGTTTCGGCCAGTAAAAGTCTTTCCCTTCCGTTGTCAGCCGCCCATCGCCGTCAATTCTTGCCCAGCCGAAAGATACGGCGTCGAAATGTTCGATCAAATGTTTTTGTCCGAAGGATGAGATCGCGTAGAATGCTAAACTGTACATGTCCGTTTGCGGGGAAACGATACGGACCGTTTTCGTTGCGGCATCCCAAGAGACGTCCGCGCCGAATTGTTTGCTGAAGAAGCTTAACGGAATGAGTGTTGTGCCTCCTGCGCTTACAGGGCTAACCGAAAGCGCAACCGGCGCGCCGTCAACTTTCGCGGTCGTGCTGTTCAATTCCAGCACGACTTCTTTATCCCCGTCTGCCGTTTTCTTCACGGCCGTAATCGTCTTCGATGCCGCGTCCCATGCAACCGGAATGCGCAGCGCTTCGGCGATGGCGCGGAAAGGGACCATCGTCGTTCCGTCTATTATTTTCGGTTCTGCGGGAAATGATAGAGGATAGTCGTCCAGCAAAATCGTCGTCTTCGATTCGGCGTTCGCAGACGGGACGTTTGCCATAAACGGGACGAGACAAAGCAAAAGTGCGAGAGAGAATTGCCATCTTTTCTTCTCCATAATATTCCTCCTAATAATTGGGGCGTACTCTATTATTATAGTAATAGATGAATAGGAGGAGCAAGAGATTGATAGCTTGGCGACACAATACGTACTTTCGTTAGAATGGGAACGTCTTCATTTTGAGGCCAATAAGGATGGTCAATTTCGTTAGCGCCGAACAAGAGCGCCGCGCGAATCGCCTTCGAAATGGAGGAAGGCATCTCCTTGTATATGCGCAATAAAGCCAGTTTCATCAGCGGTGGCGAATGAGTAAAATTAATTTAATTTGCATTTTTTAATCTGTTTAATTTAAGTATGAGCAGTTATCGGTATAACATTGATGCCCTTTTGCGGTCGGGAAGGCATGCGCTTTCGCAGGTTTTGCCGTTCTGCAGGAGCAAGCCGGCCGCTAACGCACTAGCGTAGCATCGAATGTATTACTGTGTTTTCAGCGGACGGTTCCGAAGAGATGGACATTGGTTAGCGGATATTGGAGGCCTTATTTTGTCCATAAGCGCTGTTTTGGCGGAGTGAGCGGATTTTGAGGCAATGGCGTTGCATTAGGGTTGGGGTGATGAATCAGCATAGGCATGACAAAATGTAGACGAAATATCACACACAACGAGCGGCGCAAGCATCGGATCCGTCGATTTTGTTCGAAATTTCATACAATAGTCGCCGTTTATGCAATGCCGTTGCAACGAGAAAATGCATCCGGACCGTACGGCCGTTATTTTGCGTCAAAATCGCTTACTCGCTGTTTAGGCGGACATTGGTTCCTTTATCCGTTCGTTGGGGGCCTATTTTTACGCTTTTGCCACGAATAAAGGATCGTATGTCAGGAAACTGCCCGAAAGCGGGTCGTTTGTCACAATTAACGTCTCCTGTGTCCGCGAACTTGGGGAAGCAGGGCGTTAGAAGAAATGGAGGAGAAAACTGTATTTTCGCAGCTTCGGGAGGAAACTGCCTCCGGTTCTACTGTTCTTTATCGCTGAACCCTTTTCCGAGCGCCGTTTGTTTATCCAATGCAATGTACACCGTAATATTCCCGGTATCATCCGTCGCGGTGCGGCGAAACGTTACGGCGTACACTTCCGACCCGATCAAGTTTTTGTCCAGAAATGCTGCCATATCGCCGATAACGGTCACTTTCTCGACAACCGAATCTTTCGGGCTCGCGACCATTCGCTCCCTTTCCGCATCGGTAAGCTGCCCGAAAGCAACCAACTCAATCGGCACCTCATATTTTTCGGATTCCAGTAGATTGCAACCGCTTAACATTAGCGTAAAAAGCATGGCCAACGGCATAAAAATCCGCTTCATCGCGCGCTCCTTCCTAGCCAAACAACCCGGGCGCAGGCCCGGGCTGTTCGATTCGCCGATTGGCAATTAATGCTCGGCCCAACTGTCAAGATAAGCTTTCTGTTCGGCGCTCAGTTCGTCGATGCCGATGCCGAGCGAGGCAAGTTTAAAGCGCGCCACTTGTTCGTCCAGCTCGTACGGAACGTTCACGACTTTGCTGCCGATTTGCTTGTACTGTTCGTTCACATATTTCAACGACATCGCTTGCAGCGCAAAAGTCATATCCATAATTTCCGCCGGATGTCCGTCGCCTGCCGCGAGGTTAACCAATCGTCCCTCGGCAAGCAAATAAATTTTGCGTCCGTCCTTCAACTGATATTCTTCGATATTGCGGCGAACCGTGCGAACCGAAGAGGACAAAGCGGCAAGTTCCGGTTTATTCACTTCGACGTCGAAATGGCCGGCATTCGAGAGAATCGCGCCGTCCTTCATTACCTCGTAGTGCTCTCCGCGAATGACATCGCGATTGCCGGTTACCGTTACGAACAAGTCCCCGACTTTGGCAGCTTCGCTCATCGGCATAACCGCGAACCCGTCCATATAAGCTTCCACGGCCCGGATTGCGTCGATTTCGGTAACGACGACGTTCGCGCCGAGTCCTTTGGCGCGCATCGCCACGCCTTTGCCGCACCAGCCGTAACCGACAACGACGACCGTTTTGCCGGCAACGACGAGATTCGTCGTACGGTTAATGCCGTCGAATACGGATTGGCCCGTACCGTAACGGTTGTCGAACAAATATTTGCAGAACGCGTCGTTGACTGCCACCATCGGGAATTTCAATTGCCCGTCTTTTTCCAACGCTTTCAAGCGCAAAATCCCGGTCGTCGTTTCTTCCGCGCCCCCGCGCACTTGCGCGAGCAAATCGGGACGTTCCGAATGCAAGATCGTCACCAAATCCCCGCCGTCGTCGATAATCAAATCCGGCTTCGTCTCCAACGTCTTTACCATCAAATCCTTATATTCCTTCGGATCGGGATTGTATTTGGCGTAAACGGTAATGCCGTCTTCCACCAATGCCGCGCATACGTCGTCCTGCGTCGAGAGCGGATTGCTGCCGGTAATCGTCACTTCGGCCCCGCCAGCTTGCACCACTTTGGCCAAATAAGCCGTTTTCGCTTCCAAGTGAAGGGAAATGGCCACTTTCAACCCTTTGAAGGGCTGCTCCCGCTCGAATTGTTCCCGGATGCGGTTCAGAACGGGCATATGCGCTTTGACCCAATCAATCTTTAAGTGGCCTTCCGGCGCTAAATTCAAATCGGTAATCATACTGTTTTGCTTCGCTAACGTACTCATGAAAAAACCTCCTTTTAATGCATGTTCAAAAAGTCATTCCTCTTATAGATATATAAGTCGATGCTGCCCGGATATATCAAGGGGAATTTCCATGATGTCCGAAATAAGGGTCTCCCCATACCGGTTCAAATACGCAAAGATATTATAAACGCGTTCCTGCGGTTTGCCAAGGGGCAAGAGCGACATTTGAATGCGTTCCCACTGTTTCAATTCGGCATCGTTCTGCTTCGCAATCGCTTCGAACGCGCGCTGCTCCAAATATGCGATCTGATCCAGCACTCGCTGCCGATTCGTTTCGCCCAGCTTGCCCAAACCCGGCTGTATGAGCGTCAGTTTGCCCAACAGCGGGGCGTACATTCGCTCCACTTCCGTCTTCAATGCCGCAAATTGCTCATCAAGTTCAAGCGAGTCCTGCCCCTTGAGCCAAGCGTCCCGGCGCTCGGCGAACTTGTCGCCGATGTCGGCAAACCGCAAGCCGAATTTGTCCATATGCTTCTCCAGCGTACCGTCAAGCAGCGTAAACGCCATCCGCGGCACGATGATCGGCATCCGCATGCGAAATGTCCGAAAGGCCCGGCGCGTTAACGCCCAGTAGGCGATTTCCCCCGGTCCGAGCACTGCAGCCAAGACGGGCAGCAGATGGTCCTGCATAAGAGGGCGGGTGAATACGTTGTTGCTGAACCGTTCGGGATGCAGCCGCGCCTCCTCCCGCAATTGCGAAGCCGTATAGGATACAAGGCCTTTGCGGTCGGTAAACCGCTCTCCTTCCTTATGTAAAAGAAGGCGCATCCCTTCATGCAAAATAAACAGATTCGCGTTGCCTTCAACGACGTCGGCTTGCGGCGCGAACCCGAGACGCCGCACTTCCTCTTCCGAAGCGAATAGCGCCCGCTCGAGCTCATCGTTGTCCGCGATCAGCCGTTCGAACATTCCCGCTTCAACCCGTCTTAGCCCGGGATCGGCCGAATCAAGCAGCACCAATCCGTATTGGCCGAACAGCCAGCCAATCATGCGGGCGAAATAATCGCTCAACGTCGCGGACTCCGAGGCGAATCGCTTCAGTCTCGCAAGCAATGCGGGTTTCCATTCGCTATCCGGCAGCAAGGATGCAAGTTGTTCGATTGCCGCGTCCCACTGTTCCGCTTGGAAGGCGATTCGGCTAATCGAGGTGCGTTCCTCGGTCGGACGGTCCAGCTTAATTCTCTCGGCCTTCAATTCCGGCGACAATACATAGGTATGGTTCACTTCGTCAAAATCGTGATCTTCGCCGGCAATCCAGAACACGGGCACCACTTTGCGACCAAGCTTGCGCTCTGCCATTCGAGCCGTCTGAATAATCGTCGCCGCCTTATAGACGACCAGCAGCGGTCCGGTAAACAAACCGCTTTGCTGCCCGCCGACGACGGCAAGCGTCTCCTCTCTCTCGAGCGCTTCCAACGCCTCGCGTACGGCGTCCGCATCGTTTCGGCCCGCATTATAGCTCCGCAAACATGCGGCCAGCTGCTTGCGATCGACTCGCGTGTCGGCCGATCCGTCAATCCAGGAGGCGCGCGCTTCCCAATCCGTCTGCGGATCGAATTCGAACAGTTCGCGCACTTCTTGAAACCGGCGCATGACATGTTCCGCCAATGGATTGCTTGCGGCGACCGGCCCATTCACAACCTTCATGACTGCCTCCCCTGCCTCCTTATATAAGAACAAATATAAGTTCAAACAAGATATATGATACTCCTTGATTGTACACAACTGCGATTTCAACGTCAAAAGAAACATGAAAGCCGCCGTTTCCGCGGACGGCGGAAGCGGCGGCTTCGTCTAACGATATTATATTTACGCGTAATGGCAAGCGGCCCAATGGCCTTTCTTCACTTCGACGAATTCCGGCTCGACCTGCGCGCATTTCTCCGTCGCCATCGGGCAACGAGTGCGGAAATGGCAGCCGCTCGGCGGATTGATCGGGCTTGGCAAATCGCCCGAGAGCACGATCCGTTCTTTCGCCGCTTCCACTTCCGGATCCGGAATCGGGATCGCGGAGAGCAAAGCTTTCGTATACGGATGAAGCGGATTGTCGTACAGTTCCGCACTGTCGGCGAGCTCTACCATTTTGCCGAGATACATAACCGCGACGCGGTCGCTAATATGCTTGACCATCGACAGATCGTGGGCGATAAACAAATACGTAAGGCCTAATCGGTCTTGCAATTCCTGCAGCAAGTTAACGACTTGCGCCTGGATCGACACGTCCAGCGCTGAAATCGGCTCGTCGCAAATGATAAATTTCGGCTCAACCGCGAGCGCCCGCGCAATTCCGATCCGCTGGCGTTGCCCGCCGGAAAATTCATGCGGATAACGGGTAGCGTGATCCGGGTTCAAACCTACCATATCGAGCAAATCTTCCACTCGTTTCTTGCGTTCCGCCTTGCTGCCAACCAAATGGTGAACGTCCAACGCTTCGCCGATAATGTCGGTTACCGTCATTCTCGGATTCAAGGAAGCGTACGGATCCTGGAATATCATCTGCATTTCCCGGCGCAAGGCTTTCATCTTCGCACCGTTCAAGCTGTAAATATTCGTGCCGTTGAAACGCACTTGCCCGGCGGTAGGTTCGTACAAGCGAAGAACGGTACGGCCCGCCGTTGATTTGCCGCAGCCGGATTCGCCGACGACTCCGAGCGTCTCCCCTTCTTGAATCGAAAAGCTGATATCGTTAACGGCTTTTAATATATTGCCTTTGCCTAAATTGAAATATTTTTTCAAATTATCGACTTCAATCAATGAATGGCTCATGCTTTCACCTCCTGCTTCGCCGACGGGTGAAGCAGCCAGCAACGGGACATATGCGTCTCGCTCAGCGTTGTGGCTTCAGGCGCAACCTTCTCGCAAATGCGCATCGCATGATCGCAGCGCGCGCAGAAGCCGCATCCCGCCGGAGGCTTGATCAAATCGGGCGGCGTGCCGAGAATCGGAACGAGCGGCTCGTCCTTCCCTTGATCGAGTCTGGGCAGCGAACGAAGCAAACCGCGAGTATACGGATGCTGCGGATTTTTGAACACTTCCCATTTCGTTCCCGTTTCCACCACTTCGCCGGCATACATAACGACGACGCGGTCGCACATATCCGCAACGACGCCGAGATCATGCGTAATGAGAATGATCGATGTGCCCAAGCGCTGCTGCATTTCTTTCATCACCCGCAAAATTTGCGCTTGAATCGTCACATCAAGCGCCGTTGTCGGCTCGTCTGCGATGAGCAGCGACGGATTGCATGCCAGCGCGATCGCAATCATCGCACGCTGCCGCATCCCGCCGGAGAATTCATGCGGATATTGATTGAACCGCGATTCCGGGTTCGGAATGCCTACCAATTTCAGCATTTCAACGGCCCGGTCGCGGGCGTCCTTCGCGGACATGTTCTGATGCTTGATCAGCCCTTCGGTAATTTGCTTGCCGATCGGAATGACCGGATTGAGCGATGTCATCGGATCCTGGAAGATCATGCCCATATCTTTGCCGCGGACCGATTCCATCTCTTTTTCCGTCTTGCTCAATATATCTTGGCCCTTAAACGTAATCGAGCCTTGTTTAATCACGCTAGGAGGAGTAGGTAGTAATCGCATAATGGTCTGCGCCGTTACGCTTTTTCCGCATCCCGATTCGCCGACGATCGCCACCGCTTCTCCTTCGTTCACTTGCAAATTCACCCCGCGCACAGCTTTAACTTCCCCGCCGCGCACATGAAACGATACGTGTAAATCTTTAATATCCAATATCGGTTGCATACCTTCCCACCTCCTATTTTTTCATCTTCGGATCCAGCGCGTCTCTCAAGCCGTCTCCGAGCACGTTAAAGGCAAGCATCGTCAAGCTGATCAGGATTGCAGGGAATACCATGCGCCACGGATAGATCATCCAGGACGCGATCGCGTCGTTGATCATCGTTCCCCATGATGCGACAGGCACCTGAACGCCTAATCCCAAGAAACTTAAAAAGGCCTCTGCAAAAATGGCCGAAGGCACGCTTAATGTCAAAGTAACGATAATCGGCCCTAGCGAATTCGGGACGAGATGCCTGAACAAAATACGCGACGCCCCGGCCCCAAGCGAACGGGATGCAAGCACGTAATCCTGATTTTTGAGCTGCATAATTTGCCCGCGTACGATCCAGGCCATATTAATCCATCCCGTAATACACAATGCGACGATAATCGTTACCAAACTCGGTTCCATAACGACGAGCAGCAAAATAACAACGAGCAAATACGGAATGGAGTATAGAATTTCCGCAAATTTATTCATAATCTCATCGGTGCGGCCGCCTACGTAACCCATAATGCCTCCGTAAATGACGCCGATCAATACGTCGATCAACGCGGCGACAACGCCGACGGTAAGCGAGATGCGCGCTCCCATCCATGTACGGGCGAACATATCGCGGCCAAGATCGTCCGTGCCGAACCAGAATTCCGCCGAAGGAGGCTGATTCGTTTTGTCCAAGCTGTTCGTATAAAAATCATGCGGTGAAATCAATGGTCCGATGACCGCCATAATAATCAAGAAGATAAGAACATAAAGTCCCGTCATCGCCAGCTTGTTGCTTTTCAGACGTTCCCATGAATCGCGCCAAGCCGAGATGCTTTCGCGCTTCAGTTCCTCGTTCTGCGCGATATTCGGCCCGATATGCTGAAAATCTTCCGGTTTCGGCTGAACGAGTACGACGCGTTCCGTTTTATTCGCCGCCATTGTTAGCCCTCCTTCCTTCTGGCAAGTTTAATTCTCGGATCGACCAATCCGTAAGCGATGTCCGTCAGAAAGCGGGCAACCATCAAAATAATGCCGTAGAACAAGGTGATCCCCATAATCATCGGATAATCGCGGTTCGAAATATTGTATACGAACACTTTCCCTAGGCCGCCGATTCCGAAGATCGATTCGATAACCACGGAACCGGTAAGAACGTTAGCCGTGAGCGGCCCCAAATAGGTAACGACAGGCAAAATGCCGTTGCGGATCACATGTTTGCGAATAATATACCAATTAGTCAAACCTTTTGCTTTCGCTGTTTTAATGTAATCGGCATGTAATACATCCAGCATGCTGGAACGGGTCAACCGCGCGATAAAGGCGATCGATAATGCCGATAGAGCGATAACCGGCATCACATAATCCAATGGGCCGTTCAATCCTGCCACATTAAACCAGCGAAGCTTTACTCCAAGAAAGTACTGCATAAACGACGCCAACACGAAGCTCGGGACGGATACCCCGATCACCGCCACGACCATGGCGAAATTGTCCATTAGCTTGCGGTGATTCAATGCCGCGATCATGCCTAGCGATACCCCCACGACGACCGAGACGATGATGGAAACGATCCCCAGACGGAGCGAGAATCCGAACGAGTCGCGAATGACCCGGCCTACGTCCTGGTTTTGCATTTTCATTGAGACGCCGAGGTCGCCATGGATAATATTGTTCAAATATTGGCCGTATTGCTGATAAAGAGGCTTATCCAACCCGTACTGCGCCATTAATCGGGCCTTTACTTCCGGCGGTACTGCTTTTTCCGACATGAACGGGTCGCCAGGGATGACTTTCATCAGCATAAACGTCAGGGTCGCCAGCACGAAGATCGAGACTAACATATAGATAAATTTGCTAGATATATAACGAACCATTCGTGTACACCTCGATTTATTTAATCAATAAAAAAGGGGATATATATGGGGACGCCACATATATCCCAAGGCCACCATTTTTAGAAATGATGATTACTTGTCAAGGTACGCGTTATTAAAGTGAATATTACCTTTATAGTCGATATAAACACCTTTTACGTACGGTTTCACTAATCTGACGTTCGTGTAGTAGTAGATCGGCATAAGCGCCATATTGTCTTGGATCAAGATTTTTTCCGCTTTCGCGAAATTTTCCATACGTGCTTTAGGATCGGTCATCGTTCTTGTTTCTTTCAGCAAATTATCATACTCGGCATTCGAGAAGAATGTATCGTTGTTTCCGTTGCCCGTCATCCACATGTCGAGCATCGTCATCGGATCGTTGTAATCCGCGCCCCAACCGGAACGCGCCACTTGATAGTTGCCGTTCGTACGGTTTTTCAGGAATACGCCCCATTCTTGTTGCTCAATTTTCACTTCGACGCCAAGGTTTTGTTTCCACATATCGGCAATCGCTTGCGCAATTTTCTTATGGCCGTCGGATTGGTTATGAATCAAAGTAATTTCCGGAAGTTTTGTATATCCTTTTTCTTCCATACCTTTTTGCAGCAATGCTTTTGCTTCTTCATAATCTTCCTTGAAGTAGTCGCTTTCCGAATGCTCTTCGCGGAACGTTTTCTCTGCTCCAAGCAAACCTGGCGCTACCCATCCGTATGCCGGCACTTGTCCGCCGAGCGTAACTTTTTCTACGATGTTTTTACGGTCGATCGCCATCGCAAATGCTTTACGGATGTTCGCGTTATCGAACGGTTCGGCTTTGTTATTGAAAATGTAGTTATAAACGCTTGCGTACGGTTGAATTTTCATTTCATCAGGCAAGGATTGTTGCAAGCTCGGAATTTGGTCTGTCGGAACCGCGCCCGTAGGCCCGCCGGCATAATCCAATTGTCCTGTTTGGTACATGCTCAACTCGGTAGCGTCCGCATCGATCATTACAAATTTGACTTTGTCAAGATTGACTTTGTCTTTGTCATGGTAGTTCTCGTTCGGAACAAGCTCGATGGAGTTGTTATGCTGCCAAGAAGCGATTTTGAACGGTCCGTTCGAAATGATCGTGCTTGCTTCCGCTGCCCATTTTTCATTGTCTTTTGTCGAGCTATGAAGCGGATAGTAGGTATAGAACGACGTCAAACCGATAAAATATGGCGTCGGGTTTTCCAAAGTTACTTCCAACGTATAATCGTCGGCCGCTTTCACCCCGACTTGGTTCGGATCGTCGATGTGATTCGGGTTGTTATCTACCAAGTTATAGTTTTCCGCATTTTTTAAATAGTACAATTGGTAAGCATATGGAGGAGCCGGTTCGGTCTTCGGATCGAGCACCTTCTTCCACGCATATTCGAAATCATGCGCCGTTACCGGATCGCCGTTGCTCCATTTCGCGTTTTTGTTAAGATGAAAAGTAATATTTAATCCGTCTTCGGAAACATCCCATTTTTCAGCTACGCCAGGGTGGATCTTCCCTTCTTCGTCTACATTGACCAATCCTTCGTAAATTGCGTCAAGAACCGTACCTGAAGTATTGTCTTGCGCTTGTCCCGGATCGAGTGTCGGCGGTTCGGAGTGAAGGTTCAAGCGGAACTCTCCGCCCTTCTTCACAGAAGGCGTTTCCGGTGCCGGTTCGTTTGTTGTCGGCGGGTTCTCATTGTTCGGCGTTTGTTCGGGCGCCTTACCCTCTTTAGCGCCGCAACCTGCAAGAGCTAAGCCTACAGTGAGCACTAATGTTAAAATAATTAACAAACTCTTCCTTTTCATCAAGCACTACTCCCCCTAAATAATTAAAATTTATAATTACCAATTATACATCCAATGGTCAAAAAAATCTATACCAAATTCAAGAATAGATTTTACACTTTAAAAGTATAATGAAAGATTCCGATAAACAAGAAAATGACATAGAACACGCTCATGACGAAAAAAGTCAAACGCCATATCGTTTTCGCCAGTTTTCGCGCGTCGATTTTGCCTCTAAGCCGGTTCTGCGCCCCGCCGAGCAAACCCGCAGCGACGAGAAGCAGTATTAATATGAAATAAAAACCGAATTGTCCGCCGAAAATCGTATTGTACGACGCAGCGACGGACGCGATCAAAAATGCGGTCGTCACATCCATCGCCAGGCGGAATGCCCGTTTGCGGTCTTTGGACCAGGCGCCGTATCCTAGCCAAATCGCCAAAAACGGTATAAACGGAAGAATGGCCATCGACCCGAAAATAGATGTAATAAAATTCATCAATAAACCGCCCCCCCTTAAAAAAAATTTAAATTTTTTTACAATTGGATAACATTTTTTTACATCAAATCGCTTTGATGAGCTTATATATGTATCGATGCGCCGGCACATCGATGTCGACTTCTTCCGCCAAACGGATCAAGCCTCCGTTAATCCATTCGATTTCCGTCGGCGCGCCGTTCTCCACATCTTTCAGCATCGACGACGTATTGCCGGACGTATCGCGGCATACTTGCAAGATCTGTTCCCACAGTCCCGCTCCCAAATCGACACCTTTCGCCTCGAAAACCGGTTGCGTCTCCTCGTACAGCGTACGCATCCATTCGAGCCGCTCCGGCTTGGCGAGCAATTCGCCGTTTCGAATACGGAACAGCGCGGTCAACGGATTGATCACAGCGTTGATCGTCAGTTTGCGATAAATCATCCTATCGATGTCTTTCGACATAAACGCTTCGAATCCTGCCTTTTTGAGCAAAGCAATCAAACATTTTTCCGATAATCGTTCCTCCGTTTCGACCTTTCGGCCCGCGTCGCCGCCCGTTCGTCCGATCCACGTCTGCCCTCTTCCGGTATGCGCTGTCTCAATGCCCGAATCCCGTCTCGCTCCTTCCGTCGTAACCGCCGCGTAGATTCGATTCGCGGGAATATAGTTTGCAAGCTTCTCGATATGGCCGATCCCGTTTTGAAAACAGAGCACGTTTGCCTGCTTTCCGGCTTCGTCCCGCACCATTCGCATCAACCGATCGTCCAGATGGCGCTGTTTCGCCGTAACGAACACCCAGTCCGGCTCCTCCGCCCCCTGCCGCCGGATTTCGCCCGTTTCCCCGGCAGGCCGGGCCGAACAACCGGCTACCGCCAGTTTGGAACCGTCGGTACCGGTCAGCGTTATGCCGAATCGATTCAATCGTTCCGCTTGTTCGGCGGTCCGCGTCAACAAACGGACCCGAGCCCCCGCCGCCGCCATTTTGCCGGCAAATAACAGGCCGATTGCGCCGGCGCCTACGATTTGTATGTACATGTATTTATCCTCCCACCCGCAGTTAATTCTCTCGTTTCATATATAACAAAGAATGAATAAAAAAACAAAAAATCCTGAATGTTCGCACCTGCCGTGCAAACTTCTTCAGGATCCCTTTTACTCTTTACATTTATTCAATTCGTTCCAAGTTTCCATTCGCGTCCATTTTAAACCGCGTTTTCGTTTCGTCGTCTTCTTCGCTTAAGAAGGCGAGACGCCGGGCACGATCCATAATTTGAATCAATGCTTTATAGTCGTCGTTTACGACGCGATAATCGGTTTGCACTTCGTTAACTTCCTTAGACAGACGCTCGTTTTCTCTCCGCAAATATTGCAGTTCCTCTTCTTTCTCGCGGTATTCCCGCTCCAACATTTTCAATTGGCGGCTCGTTTCTTGATAGGAGCTTTTCCATTGGCGCAAAAACCGAATAACCGCATCGATCGAGATCGATTCCTCGCTAATGCCGTCGTGCTTATACCCGCTCTCTTCCCCTTCCATTGTCATCAAGCTTGCAACCTGGGCGCCTCCTGCGCCAAGCGGTTGTTTCTTCATATAATTGCGTTTTTGCCGATGCGCTTTCGCATTTTGAATTGCCGTCTCATATTTTTTGCGGACACAACTGTTCCAGCGGAAACCGCAGGCGGCCGATGTTCTGCCGATTTTCTCGCCCACTTCTTCAAATGCGGCCAATTGTGTGCTCCCTTCCCGAATATGGCGCAGCGTCACTTCCGCCAAAATCAAATCGTCGTCTGCGCTCCAAGCATCCTGTCTAACTGCAGTCATGCTATATAACCTCCTAAAAGTTTTATGAAGCGTTGCTTTCGCGAAATTGCCGCAAACAAACTTGCTTCGAAAGCATACGCTCGTTTTTTTGTGAAACGTTACCTTCCGCAGGCAAGCCAAATAACGATTCCCGCCATGGAAACTAACGCCCGTTCGCGTTGGAATGAAAAAAAATGCTTACTTCATCTCTATGCCCATAGTAGAGTTCATAGAATCTATTTAATACTATTTTGTATTTCCAAATTTACGGAGGCTCATACATATTTTTTGCCGAATTGCAAAAAACAATAATAAATATTATAGCGCCCGCAAAAAATTTGATAATTCGTCACGCATCACGGTTTACACCTTGGCAATCAAGAGCTATAATGATGAATAGAAAATTATGGGCGATCCATACGACGAGAGGGGGATGAATACATGGCACGCATGTTTCGCGTACTGGGCTTTTTCACGCTTGTGATCGGACTCATGGCATTCGCCGGGGACATGGTTGAGATGGCTTTGCTTTTCTTTATGCAAACGGCCGTCTTTGTTCTGTTGGGGTACTTGAAATTTACCGAAAGAACATATATTTTAATTTTCTGGGGATACATGATCGTTACGTTTACGGGATTCAGTTATTGGACCATTTTCAAAATGGGGCTGCCTTTCTAACGACAAAATCAATAAAGCGACCGCGCTTATGCGCCGGTCGCTTTTTTTCGTGCGATCCACACTTTAAACAATTCGCTCATTTGATCGCTCAGCAGCAATTGGCGAATCGCCCTGTTGCGGCGGGCCGTTTCGCCGAACGGGTCGCCGCCCCAATCGTTTTGCAGCCGCTCCAAAATGCCCGCTTCGACCAAAAATTGTTTTTGCGTGCCGTAACTTACCGATTCTAAGCCCGCCTCTTCCCCGGCGGCAATACAAGCCGTAAAATCGACGTGGGCGGTCATATCTTGTTCGCCGGGCAGCAGAAAAGCGTCGTCATGAGCCCGGTGCTTATAATAGCAGACGAACGTTCCGTTCATACGATGGGCGCCGAACAGTTCATCCGCTTCATCGCCGTAATCGATCGCGATCATATACCCTTCGCTCATCGCGGCGGCCATACGCCGCAACCAGGCAAGCGCCGCATCGTTCGCCTCGAATTGTTGCCCTTCCGTCCACGGCAGCCGGCCGTACCGGTCGGCGATCGCGCCCTCTGCCGGCAGCCATGCCGGAGCAAATCCGTCCGCATTGTTGCCGCGGGCGACATGCAGCTGTTCCAGGCGGCCTTCCTTGACTCTGAGACGCTCTACCGGGAACGCGTCCAGCAATTCATTGGCGATCAAGACGATTTTCGTACGGGCGGCGCGACGGGCGAATTCGGCGGAAGACCACCATTCGGCCCGGAGCCCATTCGCGTCCAAAGCCGCTCCGGCCAGCTCACGATGGTAAGGACTTTGTTCGACGATCGCATAGCGGATCGGCCGCTTCATACGCTCCAGCTCGAGCATGGCATGCACCGCCATATTGCCGTTCCCCGCGCCCCATTCGACGATCGCCACCTCCCCGTCCTTCCATCCTTCCGCATCAATCCGCTTCACGATATAGGAGGCCAGCGTTTCGCCCATTACTGTCCCGATGGACGAACTGGTGTAGAAATCGCCGTCTTTGCCGATTTTCATCCGGGGAGTCATATAGTATCCGTATTCCGGATGATACAAGCAACTTTCCATATAGGTAGAAAAAGGAATCGCTTTGCGGCCGCTGCGATCGATTTGATCATAAATATGTTGAATTAAGTTCGCGGAACCACGATAATGAGACAATAGGATCACCTTTCCTCCGGTGCAGCCGTATTTCGCATGTTTGCCCGCGGAATACCGGGACCGGCATCATGATTGGGATTGGAGAAACATATATTAAATTGCCAGCTATTAGAGGTTGAACACAGCATTATAAGTGAAAGGGGAGCCACTCAATATGAACGCTTGGATTCGCATGATTGCGGCAGCCCTTTGTATGTTTATATTCGCGTCACTGTCCAAGCCCGCCTTGTTGCTCGCGGAACCGACACCGGAAGAGACGAGAGCGATCTTGGAGAAAAGTTTGTCCGTCGTCGAAATCGATAAAGAAATCGCCCGTATCGAACAACAGCAGCGCGACATCGCTGCGCGGCTAACCTCGCTTGAGCGGGAATTGCTCGATAAAGACCGTCTTGTCGCCGAGAAACGCGGCCAAGCCGGCGCCGTGCTGCGCGCTTATTATATGGGAGACCGGGACGTACTCCTATCGGCGCTCTTCTCCACGAAAAACTGGAACGACATGCTGCTCATGTGGGAATATTATAATATTATCGTCGAACACGATCACAAGTTGTTACATACATATATGGCCGACTACCGGCAAGTCCGTGAGCTAGACGAGCAGTTGCAGGCGACGCAAGCCGAGCTCGGCGCATTGAAAACGAGTTTGCTCGCCCAGCGGGAACGCGTCCTTGGGCTGCAAAGCGATATCGACAACGCCTTGGCGCAAAGCGCCGATCCGGAAACGATGAAAAGGCTCATCGCCGAACTGAGCGAATTTTGGCAAAATATCGGCATCCGGGAAGTGCGCCAATATTTCGAGGCGCTCGCTTCGGTCATGCAAGATTTGCCGGAAATGATCACAAGCGATAAGGACAGCTTGTCGATCGACGGATTAAACTATACCGTGCAGGTCAAGGACGATCAATTAAACGCCTTTTTGCGCAGCAAAAACAACTTGTTCGACAATTTCGCATTTGCGTTCGAGCAAGACCGGCTGGTCGCCACCGGCAAACGGAACGATATTATCGTCGCGATCCAAGGTCATTACACGGTTGAGGAAGAACCGCAAAACTCGATTTTATTCCATGTCGACCATCTTCTCTTTAACGGCTTGGAATTGCCGGATACGACCCGCCGCTCGCTTGAGGAACAATTCGATCTCGGTTTTTACCCGAAACAAATCATGCCTTTCTTGAAAGCGACCGAAGTGCAAATCGAGGACGGCCTGATGAAAGTGAAATTAACGCTAAACTTATGACGAAGGCGACAGCTCGCCAATGGTTTGCGGCGGCTCCGACTGTTCCCGTTCGGGATCGTCGCTTGCCTTCCGCCCTTCTCCCGCCGCCAGCAAATGTTCGGCGATTAACGCGGCCGGCGTCTTCTTCTGCACAAATTGCCGCACCAGCTTCGATAAAGCGGCCATTTGTTCGGCAAGCTCGGGACTTGCGGCGATGCCTTGATCGGCGGCCGATATCATTCGTTCCCGCAAGGCAGCCGGATACATCTGCGGGTTCAATCCGGCATATTCGGCTTTAATGGCGGGCAGCCCGTCCGTCTTCTCCAGCCATTCCCTCTGCGTCTCGGGAGACGTCATTTCCAAAATCCAGCGTTTCGCCTCCTCCTCTTGCTTCGATCCGGCGAAGACGGCAAAGCTTCGGCTGGCAATCCACAATTCGCCCCCTGCCCGTTCCGGAGAGGCCGGCTCGATCTGGATGCCGCGAACTTTCTGTTTCATCGCTTGAGACCAGGTCGAGACAAACCCTAACAGTTTGCCTTCCTTCATCAACTCCCACGCACCGCGATCATCTTGGATCGATATGTATAGATAAGGTTGAATCGCTTCCAGCAATGGAATCGCGTCGCCGGTCGGTCCGAGCCGCCGCAACAACGAGACGAAGCTGTACGGATCTTCCGGTTGGAGCGCCAATAAATAGCTGCGATCCGCCGCTTCGTCCAGGCGATGAAGCAAGTCGAGCCAAGCTTCCCGGTCTGCGGGAAGCCGATTGGCGCCAAGCTCGCGCAGCAAGCTTTCGTTCCAAACGAAAACGTAAGGATCGACATCCTTCGGGACCGCCCATATGTATCCGTTCCATTTCACCATATTCATCACAACGTCGAGAGCCTCGTTCGAAGCTACGCTCGAGAAATACGAATCGACAGGCAAAATGTAACCGGAAACGGCAAATTCGCGGATCCATTCGCTGTCCAGCAGCATGACGTCGGCCGCGTCGCCGATTCGCGCCGCCCTCTTCATTTCGGTGTATGCGCTTTCGGGAGGTATATTTTCAAGATAGACTTTCACGTTGTTGCGCTCCATATACTCCATATTCATCTGATTCAATACGGTGAAGTCGAGCGGATCCATTTGAACGGTTACGTGAAGCTCTTTCATGTTCTCGTTCGGATTGCCTATATCGGAAGGCTGTTGACTCCCTTCCTTTCCGCCCGGATCGGTCTTCTCCACCGTAGGAGCGGCAATGAAAAATTGGGAAAACAATACAAAGCATAAGAGCAGCATCGAGAAAAGGACAATCGCATATTTCTTTTTGGACACGACTTTCTTCCTTTCATCCGCTTTCTAATCTCTCTTATTCTAACAAATGAATGGGCCCTTTGTCCCTTATTTTCAAAAAAAGCAAAGTTGAAAAAAGAAAACCGATCCGCTCGCGAATCGGCTTGATCTTGCAAACTATAATAAATCGGCCGCCAGTTGCGCCAGTTTGGAGCGCTCTCCTTTCTCCAGCGTAATATGGCCGCTGACATTCTGGTCTTTGAACCGTTCTACAATATAAGTCAGACCGTTGCTCGCCGCATCCAAATACGGATGATCGATTTGTTCGGGATCGCCCATCAAAATCATCTTGCTTCCTTCCCCGGCCCGCGAGACGATCGTCTTCACTTCATGCCTGGACAAATTTTGCGCCTCGTCGATAATGATGAATTGCCCGGGGATCGACCTGCCCCGAATATAAGTGAGCGCTTCGACCTGGATGCTGGCCATGCCCGCCAATATTTTATCGATATCGCCGGCCTTTTTCGTATCGAACAAAAACTCCAGGTTATCGTATATCGGCTGCATCCACGGGCGAAGCTTCTCCTCCTTTTCTCCCGGCAAATATCCGATGTCTTTCCCCATCGGCACAACCGGCCTTGCGATCAACAATTTTTTATATTTGCGCTCGTCTTCGACCTTCAGCAAACCGGCGGCCAGCGCCAGCAGCGTTTTGCCCGTTCCCGCTTTTCCCGTAATCGTCACGAGCGGGATTTCGTCGCTCAGCAGCAATTCCAGCGCCATTCTTTGCTGCGCGTTGCGCGCTGCGATTCCCCACACCGGATCGTTGCTCAGGAACAAAGGTTCAAGCCTCGTTCCGTCTTGATTCACTTTCAGGAGCGCCGATTTGCTCGTTCCCATCTCGTCCTTCAAGATGACGAATTCATGCGGATATAAACGATATCCGACCTGCAAGTCTTTAACAAGCAAATAACGGTACGAGTAAAACTCGTCGATGAGCGACGGATGGACGTTGACCGTCAAGCAGCCCAGATACAGATCCGCCGGATCCGCCGTTCTGTCCGACAAATAATCTTGCGTGTTCAGCCCCAGCACATCGGCTTTAATGCGTACGAGCACATCTTTGCTGACGAGAACGACCGGCCTCGCTTCCTTTCTTTTATCCTCTTCCAACTTATAATTGAGAGCCACGGCCAATATTCGATTATCGTTCGTCGTCTCCCCGAACATTTCTTGCATTTTGACAAAACTGCGGTGGTTTAATTCCACCTTCAGCATGCCGCCGTTATGAAGCAATATACCGCTGTGCAAATGTCCCTTATCGCGCAATCCGTCCAGTAAGCGTGAAACGTAGCGGGCGTTGCGCCCGATTTCGTCCGCGTTTCTTTTTTTCGAATCGATCTCCTCCAATACCACCGCAGGAATAATCATTTCGTTGTCTTCAAACGCAAAAATCGCATTGGGATCATGCAACAATACATTCGTATCCAACACAAATATTTTTTTCACTCGAGTTCCCTCCAAGCGTGGTATTCGGTTGCCGACGGCTATGCCTTTGTACATAAAACAAATGGGCGCAGGACAAAATAATGACGATGATAAGTTGGAAATTGAAAGGACGGGTAGAAATGCGAACATGGCTCTCGATTGTAGCGCTGATGCTATTGCTCACAAGCTGCAATCAAGTACGGAACAACACATCACCCTCTCCGCAAGGTATGGGACCGCAAACGCAATCTGCAAGAACCTATAATACAGGGAATAACAATGCTATATACGACGCCAATGCTGTGAAACAGCATTTGGAGCGACTCGCTACGAGCATCCCGGGCGTTCGCGGAGCGAATTGCGTCATCCTCGGCAACACGGCCGTCGTCGGGATCGATGTCAATGAAAAGATGGAACGATCGCGCGTAGGCACGATTAAATATTCCGTTGCCGAGGCGTTCCGCAAAGATCCTTACGGCATGAATGCCGTCGTAACCGCCGACGTTGATTTGCGCGAACGGATTCGCGAAGTTGGGCTCGATATACAAAACGGAAAACCGATCGCCGGAATCTTAAACGAACTGGCCGATATCGTCGGCAGAATCGTGCCGCAAATGCCGAAAGACACCGTTCCCGTCAGGGAAAATCCGGATCGAAAACCGGTAGACGAGCCAAAATTGAACCGGCATCTATAGCTTCCGCAAGTTGGCGAACCCGCCAAAAAACAAAAAGCCAAGTGAGCATATCACTAGGCTTTTTGTAATGCGGCAAACACTTGTCCATCCAATTTTGCCGCCGCACGCTTATCGTATGTTTTTTCATATTCAGGCATTGCGGTAATGCGGGCGCCGTAAAACATCGCTTCGCGCACCGCGTCGATCCCTACATCGATACAGGCCAATTTGATAGGAACGCCTTCCAGCGTACCGTCCGCAACGGATGCCTTCCCGTATATCGCATACAGCGTACCCAATCCAAACACGGAGACCGTCACGTTTGGATTGTTCTTCATGTTCGCGATCAACCGGGAACGCTGATCGATCGCGAAACGAAGCGTCGTTTGATTCACAGCGTAGATCCACGATATAGCGCTGCAGGTCGGAGCGCCCGTTTCGGCATCGATGGTGTTCAATAGAGCGAACGTTTCTTTTTGCAATTGATCGAATAAAGCCGCTGACAATACCGTAACTGGTTCCGTCATGGGCCGACCTCCTTTGCGTTGCCGAAGCAATGATGTTTATATATTATAGCATAGGCGCATTATGGCCGCTATATGACAACTACGGATTATTGCGGCGCTTCCGTATCGTAATGCTGCTTCAATTTCTCCTTCGCCGCGGCAAATTCGGTCTCATCCAAATAGACGTATGGACTTTTCCACGTCCCCGGCACAGGTATGTATTCGATATCGTCTCTATTAATATTGTAGTATGTCGAGATCATCTCGCGAATTTGGCTTGGCTGCACGTCCATTTTCAAATTTTTGCCGACAGCCCCGAAAATTTCGTCGATCTTCATGACGGCATTAAACGATTGCAGTTTGCGCACAATTTCTTTAAGCACTTTCGTTTGCCGCTGATTCCGTTCGAAATCGCTCGATTCTCTCGTCGGCTTTTTCACGTTGGAGGACGATTTGCGGTAACGGACAAAATCGAGAGCTTGCTCGCCGTTTAACGTTTGCAATCCCTTTTTCAAATCGATGTTCGTTCCGTCCGCCGTATCCTTATATCTCATATCCATATCGACATCGATTTCAATGCCGCCCAACGTATTGACGACGTCCACGAAACCTTGGAAATTGATCGTCGTCAAGTAATCGATCGGAATCCCGATAAACTGGCTCATCATCTTCTTCATTTCTGCATTGCCGTCTTCTACTTTTTTGCGGTTTTCCATCGATTTGAAGTTCGGGTAGAACCAATTGATTTTATGTTTCTCGTATCCGTCCATTTCGACTAACGTATCGCGCGGCAGCGAAACGATGGTCGCTTTCTTCGTTTCCGGATTCAACACCGCTACCATAATAACGTCGGTATTCAAAGAACCCGTCTCTTTGCGCGAATCCAAGCCCAGAATCAACATGGACACCGGTTTTTCCTTCGCAGACGGAACGGGGAGATCGCTTGGTTCGCCATCCTCCACCGTCGAAATTTCATTGATGGCATCGTTCACTTTGACGCCGGTATATCCGATCAAACCTAGAACCGATAAAATAGACAGTATTAGCAAAATAATGACGATTGCAATAAAAACATATAGAACGTACCACCACGGATTCGTCTTGGAACGTTTGCCCCGCTCCCGCGGCGGAAGATTCGCAACAGAATTCTTCATGTATCCAACACCCTTATGCTTTTTAGAGGTTGCTTCCAAAGCCCTCCTACGATCCCCGTCTTACTCGTTATATTTCGGATTGGAGTTAATGTCATGGAGCAATTGTTCCGCGACTTCCCGCGGAAACATTTGCTTCTTCGCCTGTCCGTCGACGACGTAACGGATATGAACCATCGTCGCGTCGGTCGTTTCGATATTCAATTCGCTTACCCCATGATCTTCCGTCAAAATGGCGGCGAAAAATTCGCATGTATCGAGCGCCGCCCGATCGTCCGGACGAGCGTTGGCCACGATTTTGATTTGCAGCCAGTTAAAGAGCGCATCCTGAAATTTCACCCGAGCTCTCCCTCCTCTCTATTCCCCGGGAGAGGGAGATTGGCCCGCCGATGCGGAGGCTTCGGCCTTGCGTTTCTGGCGCGCTTCGACGAAATAGCGAATGCGCACCAGCAGCATTAAACCGACCGCAACGAGCAGGCAAGGTATAATCGGCAGCTTGTCGACTTGAAAAATCAACAAAATAAACGCTCCTACCCCCATTAACAGATAGATGAGAATCTCCTTTAGTAGAGGCAGCCTGCGAACGCGAAACACTTTGTTGAAAATGTACATCAGCAAAACGTATATAATGATATACGAAATGATTTTGTGGGAGGCAAACCAATCGTGCAGCATACGATCACTCCTTTCCCTAGTTATTGTACACGTTCATGTCGTGCTTGCGCCACTCTTCCATGCGAGAAAGTCGAATTATGAATTGGCCTCGGCCATTTTTCGATGTTTTTCCGCGCGTTCGCGCTCGCTTTTGTTCAATATCTTTTTGCGCAGCCGGATCGATTTCGGCGTAATTTCGCAATATTCGTCATCGTTCAAATATTCGAGCGCCTGCTCCAAGGAGTAGAGGCGAGGCGTCTTCATTTTGACGGTGTCGTCCTTCGTCGCGGAACGAATATTCGTTAACTGCTTCTCTTTGCAAATGTTGACGACGATATCGTTATCGCGCGTATGCTCGCCGACAATCATGCCCTCATAGACTTCCGTACCCGGCTGCACGAACAAAATGCCCCGGTCTTCGACCGACAAAATGCCGTACATCGTCGCCGTCCCATTCTCGGTCGAAACGAGCACGCCTTGGTGCCGGCCGCCGACTTGCCCGCCTGCGAACGGACCGTAGCTGTCGAAGGCGTGATTCATGACGCCGTACCCTCTCGTCAAGGTCAGAAAATGAGTGCGGTATCCGATCAATCCACGGGCGGGGATTAAAAATTCGAGCCTGATTTGGCCGTTGCCGTGGTTGACCATATTGACCATCTCCGCTTTGCGCGTTCCCAAGCTTTCCATAACCGCACCCATGCTGTCTTCCGGTATATCGATGAGCAGCCGTTCGATCGGCTCCATCTTGACGCCGTCTTCCACCTTCACGATCACTTCCGGTTTGGACACTTGCAACTCATAGCCTTCGCGGCGCATATTTTCGATCAAGATGCCAAGATGAAGCTCTCCGCGCCCGGACACGATAAATGCATCCGGACTGTCGGTTTCGTCCACCCGCAAACTTACGTCCGTCTCCAATTCCTTCATTAAACGTTCCCGCAGCTTGCGCGATGTAATCCATTTCCCTTCGCGGCCCGCAAACGGGCTGTTGTTGACCAGGAACGTCATTTGCAGCGTAGGCTCGTCGATTTCAAGCACCGGCAGCGCCTCGGGATGGGCCGGATCGGCGATCGTTTCTCCAATATTGATATCTTTGATGCCGGCGATGGCGATAATATCCCCCGCTCCGGCTGCGGCAATCTCGACTCGTTTCAAGCCTTGAAATCCGAAAAGCTTCTCGATGCGGGCTTGCTTCGTTTGGCCTTCCCGAGTCAGAACGGCAACCGACTGGCCTTGCCGGATTTGGCCGCGATTGACACGGCCAATCGCCACTCTTCCCAAATATTCGTTGTAATCCATCAGCGTGACCAGAAATTGGAGCGGCGCTTCCGCGTCTTCCGTAGGCGCCGGAATATGCCCGACAATCGTTTCATACAACGAGAACATGTTCTCTTCCTGCTGTTCGGGATTCAAGCTCGACGTTCCCATTAACGCCGAAGCGTATACGACCGGAAAATCCAACTGCTCGTCGCTGGCTCCAAGTTCGATAAACAGCTCCAGCACTTCGTCGATCACTTCCACCGGACGCGCGTTCGGACGGTCGATTTTGTTGACGACGACGATCGGAGTCAACTGATGCTCAAGCGCTTTGCGCAAGACGAATTTCGTTTGCGGCATGCATCCTTCGAAAGCGTCGACGACAAGCAAGACGCCGTCGACCATTTTCATAATCCGCTCGACCTCGCCGCCGAAATCGGCATGTCCCGGCGTGTCGACGATATTGATTAAATAATCTTTATACGTAATGGCCGTATTTTTCGCCAAAATGGTAATCCCGCGTTCGCGTTCCAAATCACCCGAATCCATCGCGCGCTCATGAACATGCTCATGCTCGCGAAACGTACCCGATTGCTGCAGCAGCTTGTCTACAAGCGTCGTTTTGCCGTGGTCGACGTGAGCGATAATAGCGATATTGCGTATATTTTCTCTTGTATGCATAACTAAGTTCCAAACCCTTTCAATTATCAATTTGACATTTTTTGCGAGTGATCGACACAAAAGAAGCGCCGGAGAATAAGCCGACGCTACATATCTCTTATATTATACGGGATTGTAATAAAATTGCAAATCGCCGGAGCCCCCGTAACACCCCGTAATCTTTACCAAGTGCGCGGTTTTCTGCGGAAAACAAGCCATAAACCGAGCAGAATGAGAACAAATGCTAAAAAATAAATCATGGAGCTCCAAAGCGTAATAAACAACAGGAGCAAGGAAACGACGCCAAGCGCGGCGGCAGCCACAAACAGGCCGCGGGATTGATAAGGATCGGACAAGTAATATTCGTACAATCCGACGGCAACGCCCAGAATCAATACCGGCCATGCATATTTCATCTTATCCCATCCGAACCAGTTGCAAAAAATAAAAAGCAAACCGTAAACCGTTAGCATTCCTCCAGGGACAAGAACGATCGAAGGAACCATACGGGCAAAAACGAAATAATGGGCGAGCAGTCCTGGAATCAAAATGAGAAGCGGCCATAGCGCCTTTCCCAAAAAACCGATTACGCCCAGTTTTCCCAGCAATATGACCACACCGGCGATGACGATAAAGATACCTATCGCATGCTGTTTGTTCGACACCAGTCCTATCCCCCCGTTCATCATATATGGACTAGACACGAAACGACAGTTTCTAAATATATTTTATCTGAACTTTTGAAAAAAAACCACAAATTCGAAAAAATACCGTTTACGATTGAACGGAGGATCGATATTTTTTCACGATTCCGATGACAATAACAAGGACGGCGAGAACGATCGGAACATACGCGTGCGCCAGCGCCCACCCGCTGAACAAAGATTCCAATTTGGCGTCGTTCATCAGCATTTCGCCGGATGTATACCCTAATATGGCGGCGCCGATATAGACGAGCACCGGAAAGCGGTGCAGCAACTTCATAATGATGCCGCTGCCCCAAACGACGATCGGAATGCTAAGCGCGATCCCGATGACAATGAGGGCAAAATCGCCCCTTGCAATGGCGGCGATGGCAAGGACATTGTCCAGACTCATGACGAAATCGGCCACCATGATCGTCCAGACGGCGCTCCACAACGAGGAAGATTCGCGAACTTTCGTATAATTTTCTTCATCGATCAGCAGCTTCACAGCTATATACAAAAGCAGCAAAGAACCGATCGCTTGAATATATGGAATTTTCAGCAGGAATAGGGCGGCAACGGTAAGGATCGACCGCATCGCAACAGCTCCGAACGCTCCCCACCATACGGCAAGCTTGCGCTGTTTCGGGGGCAAATTTTTCCCCGCGAGTGCAATGACGACGGCATTATCGCCGCTGAGCACCATATTGATAATCAAAATTTCCAATAGCAACCATATATTTTCCACGGACATCCCCCCTTTACACTTGTATGAATGAAGGGGCCAAGCTATGCATGCCGATTTCTCCAAAAGAGCTTCTCGGTGCTGAAAAGCGGACTTTTTGAACTCGCATGAAAATGTTCGATGAATCTTATTGGACGCCCATCCGTATTACAAGGCAAAGGAGTGACAGAAGTGGAAATCTTCAGTATGCAATTTTTATTCGCGCTGGCCAACATTGTATTCATCGACTTAATCTTAGCGGGGGACAATGCGATCGTCATCGGCATGGCGGCGAGAAACTTGCCGGCCACCCAGCAGAAGAAAGCGATTATTTACGGTACGTTCGGAGCGGTAGCCATTCGAATCGCCGCTACGGCAATCGTCGTATGGCTGCTGAAAATCCCTTGGCTGCTTGTAGTCGGAGGAATTTTATTATTATGGATCGCTTATAAACTGTTAATCGAGGAGAACAAACACGGCGGCATTAAAGCCGAAGGCACATTATGGGCGGCGGTGCGTACCATCGTCGTCGCCGACGCCGCCATGGGCTTGGACAATGTGATCGCGGTTGCCGGAGCCGCCCGCGGGCATTTGCTGCTCGTCGTCCTCGGACTCCTTATCAGCGTTCCGATCGTGATATGGGGAAGCACTTTGTTCATTAAACTAATCAATCGGTTCCAATGGATCGTATATCTCGGCTCCGCCGTACTTGCCTACACCGCGTCGAACATGATTACCGAAGAGCCGAAGCTGAAACCTTTTTTCGACCAGCATCTTTTGATTCAATGTATGTTTATAGCTTTACTCATCGCGTTCATTCTTTCGGCAGGCTTCGTCACCAAAAAACATAAGCACACGGACCGGCCGCTCTTGTCGGCCAACAAGAAAAGCGGAGAGAGCCATTAACGGCTCTCTCCAAGTTTATGGCGGACGTTGCTAAAACCAGCGGTCGTCGTCGCATTCGACCAGTTGCGGCTGCGGCTCGTCCTTAAGCACGAGCGTCTCGGTCGTATCTGCCGCGATTCGAATCATCTCCTGCAAATTTTCGATGCTGCTTTCCGCCAGTTCCACAATGTTCAGGTTCGGATTCGTCGACGGATTTTTCGGCACGAACAGCGTGCAGCAATCTTCGTACGGCAATATCGACAGCTCATATGTTCCGATATCCTGCGCGATTTTCGTAATTTCGGACTTGTCCATCATCACTAGCGGCCGCAGCAGCGGCAGATCGGTTACTTTGCCGATGACATTCATGCTGCCGAGCGTTTGGCTGGCCACTTGCCCCAAGCTGTCGCCGGTGACGAGCGCCAGAGCACCTTGCTTTTCGGCAAGCAGCGTCGCGATCCTCAGCATCGCTCTGCGCATCAGCGTAATGATTAAATTATCGTGGCCCGTCTGCGTCAACCGTGTTTGAATTTCCGTGAAAGGAACGAGATGAAGCCGAACCTCTCCCGCATAACCGGCCAACACTTGCGCCAAGTCGATCACTTTCTGTTTCGCCCGTTCGCTTGTAAACGGATAGCTGTGGAAATGAACGGCTTCGATCGCCAAACCTCTGCGCAGCGCCTGCCAGCCGGCCACCGGGCTGTCGATGCCGCCGGACAGCAGCAACATCGCCTTCCCGTTCGAACCGTACGGAAAACCGCCCACCGCAGGAATCGTTTCATAATAGATATACGTATAATCATGGCGAATTTCAACTCGAAGCTCGATATCCGGACGGCGGACATCCACCTTTAATCCCGGAAATGTTTGCAGTATCGGCGAGGCGACAAGATGGTTCATTTCCTGCGATCCGTGAGGGAACTGTTTCCATACGCGGCGGGCATTGACTTTGAAAGTCGTTCCCGGCTTAAAGTCGATCCGTTCGATAAATTGCTTCGCCGTCGTCTGAATCGACTCCAATACCGATTCGGTTCGTTTTACCGGACTTAAAGAGACGATGCCGAATACGTTCCGAAGTGCGGCGATGACCGGCTCGGAGGCCATTCCGTTCAAGGCGACATAAAGACGCCCGTATTCTTTGATGATGCTCGCTTCCGGAAACGCCGCCATCGCTCGCTGAACTTGACGCAGCATCGTATTTTCAAACCGGGTGCGGTTTTTGCCTTTTATCGTAAATTCTCCGAAACGGACAAGTATCATATCATAATTCATCTGGTTATCGTTCCTCCTCAAATTTGGGCCGGCGGCGTTTCCCGCTAGGCCTGTTCCGCGCTAAGAGCCGTGCGGAAGCTTACGCCCGATCCGCCCCAGCTCATCGGTCACTTGCCGAAGCGACGATGCAAGAACGTCGATGTCCTCTTCCGTATGTTCCGCCGCCATGCTGAACCGTATACCGCTGGCCGCGCAAAGCTCGCCGGCGCCCATAGCAGTCAGCACCCGGCTCGGCTTTCCGGTTTTGGAAGAGCAAGCCGATTGCGTCGAAGCGATGATGCCTCGCTGCTCCAGCATGTGCAGGACGACTTCCGGTTTCATGCCCGGAAAGGAAACGTTGACGATATGCGGCGCTGTTTGAAGAGAGCTGGCGGCGTCTCCGTTCACGGTTAGCTGCGGCATCTGTCCGATCGCCTCGATCAATCGATCTCTAAGCTTGTACAAATGCGCGGCCGTTTCCGGCTGGCTTTCGATCGTTATTCGGATCGCTTTGGCCATCCCTACGATGTTCGGAACGTTTTGCGTACCGGCACGCATGCCATGCTCCTGCGCTCCCCCGTTAAGCAGCGGCGTCAGACGTACCCCCTCCCGGCAATACAGCAAACCGGTTCCTTTCGGGCCGCGCAATTTATGCGCCGACAGGCTGAACAAATCGATTCCCCATTCGCGAATCGAGAGCGGCAGCTTCCCGACGCTTTGCACGCCGTCGACATGAAATAATACGCGCGGGTACCTTTTCAACAGTTCGCCGATTTCGGCAATCGGCTGTACGCTCCCGACCTCGTTGTTGACATGCATGACACTGACCAGCACGGTTTCGTTCGTCAAAGCCTCCCTCACCTGATCGACGGACACGACGCCGTTGCGGTCTACGGGCAAATAGGTGACTTTGCAGCCTTGCTCTTCCAATTGGCGAAAACATTCGTATACGGAAGCATGCTCCACCTGAGTCGTAACAAAATGCTTGCCGCGCCCCGCATACTGCATGGCCGCCCCTTTAATGGCCAAATTATTGCTTTCCGTCGCCCCGGACGTAAATATCAGTTCGCCGGGCTTGACTTGCAGCGCTTTGCCGATTACCGCGCGGGCCCGTTCGATCAGCTTCTCCGCTTCCACGCCGGCGCGATGGAGCGAAGACGGGTTCCCGTAATGCAGTTTCATCACTTCGGCAACCGTCTCAATCACTTCGGCATACGGCGGCGTTGACGCGCTGTGGTCGAAATAAATCATGTTGTCCCCTTCTTCATCGAATAATTGAATTCATGTCTTTATTATCGTCGTCCGGTTATGAACAAAAAAAACGTCTTTCGACGTTATCATGCCAATTTATGTTTCGCTTCTTCAATTTTACGTATATAATTTTGCGTTTCTTTCGGCAATAAATGATATTTGTCCATCAAGTCCTGTTCCGTCCGAATTCCTAATTGCGCGATACGGTTCGGACCGGCGTTGTACGCTGCCAGCGCCACCTTCTCATGACCGCCGAAGCGCTTCAGCTGATACGATAAGTATCTCGTTCCCCCGTCGATGTTCTGTTCCGGATCGAACGAATCGGTGACACCCAAGCCGCGCGCCGTACCGTCCATCAATTGCATTAACCCTTTGGCCCCTGCGGAAGAAACCGCATTCGGGCGAAATGACGATTCCGTCCGGATGACGGCCTTCACCAACAATTCGTCAACTCCGTAGTTCGCGCTTGCCCTCGCAATCATATCGTCATACGCCGTCGGAGCAGCCGCTGCCGAATGAGACGATGCCGTATCCGTCGGTTCGCTCCAAGCCAGAACCGATTCCATGACATCTCCGTATCCGAACAACGGTTGATCGAACGAGCTTGCCCCGCGTCCGCCGCCTGCCGGCAAGCCGCCAAACATCAATTGCTCCAGCATCGTTTGAAAATTGTCGTCCTTGCCGCGGCTACTGCCGTTGCTTTGCAATGAAGCGCTTGTAATATCCGCATCGTTCGTCATTTGCAATCGAATCATTTCTTTCATTAATCGAGGCTCAATTTGCATGATCGATTCCCCTGTTTCATTGTTATGTTTTATCTATTTTACACTTTTTTGCGCAGGACGACCATACTTTTATGCAAATCTGTCGAAAAAAACGAACGGAGCCGCGGTTCGCACCGTCGCTCCGTTCCTTCCGATGTTGCGCGCAGCTTTTACCTGTACATGAAGAACGATAAAAGAAACGCCGCCGCTCCGATCCCTATCGCCCATGCTCCCATCGTCCGTTTGCCTTGCCAATAAGCGAATAAACCTAATATTGCCGAAGTGGGACCAAGAATGACAGGCCAGAAAAATAACGAAGCGATCGCAAACACGAGCGCAACCCAACCGATATTTACGCCGGCTGCCGCCTCGTTGTTTTCTTCCGCTCTGTCCGTATTCGTCAACTCGCGGCGAGCCGAGTTGTCGGGAGCGATTTCCGCGGCATATTCTTCATGCTCGCGGTTATGGTTTTGCCGTTTGTCTACAATACGCTTTTTTCCCTTTTTCTTCATTTGGATGCACCCGCTTTAGGTTTAAATGTATGACAGCAAGTTTCGGAGGACTTCGACGCATAATCTTGATGCTCGGTATCGAAAGTTTCACCGGCGAATTCCGCTTTATACTTCGCTCCGGCATGCTCGTCGATATCGATCATAATGGCATCGGCATTGCAATTGTTGCCTTCTCCCCAATAGGCGCAGTTTGCTACGCTGCATTTTACTACCGGCTTGTTCGCCATAATATCACCCCTTTATCAACTTTCCCTGGGCCGTACGGTCTTACTCAAGCAAATATTATATTTTTTGGGCTGAAATAGGCGTGCGGCAAATTTCGGTCGGATCGAATTATGATTAGGAAAACTGCATAAAAAAGCCCGTTCGATTGCAACCTACAAAGTATGAATGCGAAATGATCAGAAGAAAAACGATTGATGGAGGGTTATATATGCGGCGCGGATTAATCGCTTTATTGTTCGTACTGGGGGTCGGCACCCTTCTTTACCCGCTATGGGGTCCCGTAACCTTTAAAACGACCGAACCGGATACTTCGCCGAAGGAAGAAATGCGCATGAAACTTGAAACGCTGCAAAACGATGCGGCGATGACCGAGCGGTTATGCCGGCTCGACTGCGGCAATCATATGCGAATGATGCTGACCGAATTGGATAAAGCGTCTCCGGAAAAAATAAAAACGTACGTGGACGGACTGCAGAAAGACCACAAGCATCTCTCTTATATATTATGGATGGATCGGAAAACCGGGCAGGAAAAAGAATTCGGAGCTTTGCCGGCAAAGTGGACCGACAAATCGCGGCAAACGATCCATGAACATGTCGTTGCGGCCAAACAAAACGTAGCCGGCCGCAAGCCGTACGAATCCCCGTCCATTACCCTAGAAGGGAAACGTTACCTCGTGCTTGGCATGCCGTCCGACGGCGACGGAGAGCGCGGCGTTGTTGCCGTGATCAGTCAAAATGTCGTGCAGCATGTAACCAACCACCAACGCCGGAATTTGCGGCTCGTACCGTTTCCTAGCGAGTCGAGGTACCGGACCGAATCGGTCGATGCGGATACGATGCGGGACACTACCGTCAAAGACGGCGAGGATAACGGCAATGCAAGCCATTATTATAAACGCGAGCTGGTCGTCCGCTTCCAGCAAGACCCGACGGCGGAGCAGATGGAACAGATCCGGTCGGATATCGATTGCGAGCATGAGCGCAAAGTGGGGAACACCTATATTTTCAAATCCAGAAGCATGAGCGTCAAGCAATTGGAGCAATACTTCCAGCGCTGGAATCCGCTTTATGTCGAACCTCATTACTTATATTTGACCAATGAGGCTCCGCCCGCTCAAGCCCCCGCCGTCCCGGCGCCTGCCAATCCGGCACCAGCCGATCCCTTGCCTGCCGACCCGCAGGCGGCCGAAATTCCGAACGATACGCTGTATCAGCAGTATCAATGGAATTTGCCGATGATCGAGACGAATAAAGGCTGGTCGATTTCGAAAGGCAGCAACGATGTCATTGTAGCCGTCGTCGATACCGGAGTGGATTTGACCCATTCGGATTTGAAAGGACAATTGCTTGACGGGTACAACGTCATCGATCCTTCCAAACCTCCGCAGGACGATGTCGGACACGGCACGCATGTCGCCGGCATTATAGCCGCCTTGGTCAACAACAATGAAGGCGTCGCGGGCATGACCTGGTACAACAAAATATTGCCGGTCAAAGTGCTGGACAGTTCAGGCGCCGGCACATCGTACTCGGTGGCGGAAGGCATTATTTGGGCGACGGATCACGGCGCCAAAGTGATCAATTTAAGTCTCGGCAACTATGCGGAAGCCCAATTTTTGCACGATGCGATCAAGTACGCTTTCGATCGCGACGTGGTGCTCATCGCCGCCACAGGCAACGACAATACGGATCGTCCCGGTTATCCGGCAGCCTATCCCGAAGTGTTCGCCGTTTCGGCAACGGATTATAACCGGAAGAAGGCGTCATTCTCCAATTACGGCAATTATATCGACGTCGTAGCTCCGGGCGCCACCATTGCCAGCACCTATTTGGACAATCAATACGCAGCGCTGTCCGGCACCTCGATGGCCAGCCCGCATGTCGCTGCGCTCGCGGCTTTAATCCGTTCGAAAAATCCGGCGTTAACCAATACGGAAGTGATGGATATTATGCGAAGAACGTCCATCGATCTGGGAAATCCCGGCCGGGACGAAATATTCGGCTATGGACAGGTGGATGTCATTAAAGCGCTCCGCGAAGCGGATCAAGGACGGCAATCGTTAAATTTCTTCCCGCAGCTAATGCGCCGCCGTCTCGAAGAAACGATGCGCAAGTTTGGGCAATAAAATAACGAAGGCAGCTCGGAACGATTCTCCGTGCTGCCTTATTCCTGTTTATGAAATGCCGGCCGCAATAGCGATAACCAATACGATTAAAATTTTTTTCGCGATCTTTTTCATCGCTTTTCACCCGGGATAGACTTTCCGGCGCCCTTCGGTTCTTGCCGTTTTGCTTAAATACAGTTGAGAATCGGCGGCAAATACTTGTGACAACATCATACATACTTCTCCCGCGAACATCAAACCCGCTAACAGAACAAACATCAAGCCATAGGCGTACATAAACATGTTGAGTAAAATAGCGTTCCTATCGCTATGATGGTCACCAAAACAACAACCCACCCAATTTTCTTTGCAAACTTATTCACGCGAATCCCCCTATTACCCAATATTATCCTATATAAGGAAATTATAAACGCAATTTCTCTTTGAATACCAACTAACCGAACTTCACAGAAGCCTCTGCTTTTCATTGGTACCGTGCCGTTTGTGGAAATCCCTTTCTTTCAGGAGAAAGTTTACGAATTTACGCCCTTTGTCGAAATCCCGTTCGCTCAGAGCCACGTTTGCGCCGTTTGTAGAAATCCCTTTGACTCAGAACCATGCTTAGCGCCTCATCTTAATTCCGTTCACTCTGACCGCGGAAGGTTAAAAATGTAAGAACCTCATTGCCAAACCGACGCCCCGGGACAAGCAACGAGAATGCTTGAATGTTCAAATATGATTTGCGAAATCGGCTCTCTGAACGAGAGGGATACCGACAGAAGGCACCTCTCTGAACAAAGGGGATATCGACAGAAGGCACGAGAAACGTCGTTACAAAAGGATTGGATGCCCGATATTTATGGGAAAACATCCATTTGACCAATGGGACGAATCTCTTCAGGGCGCGCAACGGGCTTTGATGGGTGATTAGAGTTAATCTCAAAATATCGCCGGCGGCTGACGACCCATCGAGCGCGCTAACGAAACGTGTACACGCTAATCGCTTGTAAATCTCCATGTTGCAATGTCTAACGAAACTCAAACACGCTAATGAGGGGGAAAAGGCAAAAAAACCGCCGATTTCCAATGAATAACGATTTGTACATTCGTTAGAATGACGCCGTCTTCATTTTGAGCCCAATAAGGATTGTCAGTTTCGTTTAGCGCCAAACAAGAAGTACTGCGCGGATCGCCTTCGAAATAGGGAGGTACCGCCTTCTATATGCGCAATAAAGCCTTTACATCAACGGTGGCGGATTATGAAATCGACTCCATTCGCAGCTTTTCTAATAAAGGGAGCTTCATTGGCTCTACATTGGTATGGCGCGAATATGATTGATTGCAAAAAAAAATGACATCTGGACTGCGATCAGCCCGAAATGTCATTTCGATTATGTATAAGGAAAAAAGTTGCAGTTTGGAAAGTTTGCCATAAGCCGGGTTCTGTACTTGTAGTGGTCTGAACGGGAACTACCCTCCCACGTCAAGCGACAATCATCTATCTAGACCGCGCATTGCTGCACGGTTCCAGCGACCAACCCGAACGCGCCTCGGGCAAAGGCTGCGGCTCGAAGCCGCTCGCGTTCCATTAGGTCTTGCTCCGGATGGGGTTTACCAGGAACGAAGTCGCCAGCGTTCCTCGTGGTCTCTTACACCACGGTTCCACCCTTGCCTGTGCCGCGCAAGCGGCCATCGGCGGTCCATTTCTGTGGCACTATCCTTCAGCTCGCGCTGACTGGACGTTATCCAGCATCCTGCCCTTCGGAGCCCGGACTTTCCTCTCGTGACCGAAGTCACCAGCGATTGTCTGTCAAACTTTCCGACAACATTAGATAGTATACTAGCATTCGCCGCAAATCACAATATTAAACGACTAGAAGACGAAGCTTTTTTTTCCAACAATGCGAACATTAAACGAATCGGAACGGTTCCGTATGAATGCGGGATGCGAACACTTTCGTCTCGTATTTATCCTTCTCCAGCTTGCGCTGCAGCATCTCCGCCACGGCCGGCTTAACGATCTTCTCGATATTATGGCCCGGGTCGATCAAGGCGATGCCGTCGGCGAGCGCGTCATGCGCCGTATGATAATCGATATCGCCGGTCACAAGCACATCCGCCCCGTGAAACAATGCATGTTTGACATAGCGCGCGCCGGAACCGCCGAGCACGGCAGCTTTGCGGATTTCGCGCTGCAAGTCGCCCACTGCGCGAACGACAGGCACGTCAAATTTCTCTTTCACGCGTTCGATCATCTGCTGCAGCGTAATGGGTTCCTCAAGCTTTCCGACGCGTCCCAGCCCGAAGGAACGGCCTTTCAAATCGACCGGATACAAATCGTACGCCACCTCTTCATACGGATGGGCTTTCAGCATCGCTTGCATCACTTGTTTGCGCATGCTATGCGGCACGATCGTCTCGATACGGACTTCCGGCACCCGTTCCAGCCGGCCTTGGCTGCCGATGAACGGATCGGTGCCTTCCTGCGGCTTGAACGTACCGAAGCCGTTTATATTAAAGCTGCAATGCGAATAATTGCCGATCCAGCCCGCTCCGGCATCGAGAACCGCTTGCAACACCGGTTCGTGATGCGCTTCCGGCACGAAAACGACCAGCTTGAACAATTGGTCGGTATGAATCTCTTCCAAGCAAATTCCATCGCGAATTCCTAGCGCTTCAGCCATCAGATCGTTGACTCCGCCTTCCGCCACGTCCAAATTCGTATGCGCAATATAAACGGCGATGTCGTTCTTGATCAGCTTCTCATACAATTTCCCCATCGGCGTATCGGTATTCAATTGCTTCACCGGGCGGTATATGATCGCATGATGCGCAATGATTAAATCGACTTCCCGCTCAATCGCCTCCTCCACGACCTCTTCCGTTACGTCCAGCGCGATCAGCACATTCCGAATCTCTTTGCGCAGCGTCCCGAGCTGCAAGCCGATCCTGTCGTCCGGCACCGCATAATGTTTCGGGGCAATCTGCTCCATGTATTGGATTACGGTTTGTCCTTTTGCAAACATTGCAATACCTCCTCGATTTCCTTCATTTTATGCCTGAATTCCCGTTCCTTGCTTCGGGATTCCTCCGTTTCCGAACGCTGAAGCGTACGGCAAATATGCTGCAGCTTATCCAGCTCCTGATGCCATTTGCTCACAAACGCTTCGTCCCCTTGCCGAAGCAAGTAGGGGCCCATATATAGCAAACGCTCGCGCGTCATGGAAATGCCGCATTCCGGCAGCGGATTCGCGCCATATAACTCGGCATTTTGCCGCTGCGCGTCCGCCGCGCGAACCGCGGTCAATATTTCGTATATTTTGCCGTCTTCCTCCAATATCTCCTCGTCGAGCAGAAACCAATCGTGATCGAGCAACCAGCGGCGAACGAGATCTTCCCCAACGTTCGGCTGCAATACGAGCCGCCCGACGCCTTCCAGCTTTTGCGGCTCCGCCGACAATATTTTCACGATCAAAGCGCCGCCCATGCCCGCGATTGTCACGACATCCACTTCGTTCGGCTCGATGACGGCAAGCCCGTCCCCTTTGCGGACGGAAATTTGCCGTTCCAACCCTTCCGCTCCGACTTGTTTCCGCGCCGCTTCCAGCGGACCGTCATTCACTTCGCCGGCAATCGCCGCAGGCACCGTACCGTTTCCAACGAGATAGGCCGGCAGCAGCGCATGATCGGAACCGATGTCGGCCAATCTGCTCCCCTGCGGCACCTTTTGGGCGATTTTCAGTAATCTTGCAGACAATTTCGTTATTTTCATATGTTACAATACCCACTCAATCCATTTTTTTCGTAATATAAAGAGCGCAACGGCCGCCAAACCCATTTTCGCAAACAAAGCCCATTGCAATAGCGCGACTGTCGCATCGTAAAAGATCATCTGACCGACTTCCGGCATAAACCATAGCAACGCACCGACCAGGAAAAAAACGGCGCCAACCGTCTTGTTCCGCCTGCGAAGCAACCAGCTCAACCAAAGAAACGCAACGCTTGCCGGCAGCCAGTACAACTGCAGCTCCAAGCCGCTCGCATTCGGCAGCGTTTGAGACAAAAATCCGGCATACAACAGAACGAGCCCGCACCAACCGCAAAAATGAAGCATCCCGAAACGCAAAAGGTATCCCGCGACGATCCATACGATGCTGCAAAGCGCTATATGGAGGACGATCCAATGATTCCCGTCGATGGCGTGCAAACGCAGCAAATAGATTCCGATAAACAACATGAATATGCTGCCGGCTCCGATCGCGAGCAGCCCGAAGACTTGGCTTTTGCGGCGCGCGATCGCTCCCGCCCCGTAGCAGAGCGCAACAAAAATTGTGGAGGTCAAAATTTGCAATCCGGGATGAAAAGCATTAAAATGAAGTACAACAATGTAAAACAAGGAAATAATTGCAAATCCGAACAACCAGTAGATCCAATTTCCTTGTTTCACGGCGGTAGCGGCGAAAGAGGAAAACGAACGGTTCGCAGGCTTTTGTTCCGTATACAGATTAAGCAAAAAATCGCAATACTGCTCCGGCAGCAATCTGCTGCTTCGCCAATGTTCGATTTCTTTCACGATAATTTTCCGTTTTTCCTGATCCACTGGCCCGTTCGCCTCCCTTTGATTACCGGGTTAACCGCCCTGTTAAGAAAAAGACCTTGCTGCATGGCGCAGAAGGTCAGCATAACGCATTATTCGAGAAAATCTTTGAGTCGCTTGCTGCGGCTCGGGTGGCGCAGCTTGCGCAGCGCCTTCGCTTCGATTTGCCGGATACGCTCCCGGGTAACGCCAAATACTTTGCCGACTTCCTCAAGCGTTCTCGTTCGTCCGTCGTCAAGTCCGAATCGCAAGCGCAGAACATTCTCTTCGCGTTCCGTAAGCGTATCGAGGACGTCTTCCAATTGTTCTTTCAACAATTCGTACGCCGCCGCGTCCGCCGGGGCCAGCGCTTCCTGGTCTTCGATGAAATCGCCCAAATGGGAATCGTCTTCCTCGCCGATCGGCGTCTCAAGCGATACCGGCTCTTGTGCAATTTTCATAATTTCACGAACTTTATCCGTGCTTAATTCCATCTCGGCCGCAATCTCTTCCGGCGTAGGTTCGCGCCCCAATTCTTGGAGCAATTGTCGGGAAACGCGAATCAGTTTGTTGATCGTCTCAACCATGTGTACAGGAATGCGGATGGTGCGCGCTTGATCTGCGATCGCGCGGGTAATCGCCTGTCTAATCCACCATGTCGCATAAGTACTGAACTTAAAGCCTTTGTCATAGTCGAATTTTTCTACGGCTTTAATTAAACCCATATTCCCTTCCTGGATCAAATCCAGGAACAACATGCCCCGCCCGACATAACGTTTCGCAATGCTGACGACAAGCCGCAAGTTCGCTTCCGCCAATCTTCGCTTCGCCTCTTCGTCTCCGTTCTCAATCCGTTTGGCCAGTTCCACCTCATCATCGGCCGAAAGCAGCGGTACCCGGCCAATTTCCTTCAAGTACATACGAACCGGATCGTTAATTTTAATACCCGGAGGCAGCGCCAGATCGTCGTCGAAGTTGAAATCGTCGTGTTCGCGTTCGTCGCTGTTATCGCGCATTGTCAACTCTTCGTCACTGTCGCCCAGCACTTCAATGCCCAAATCGCTTAATTGTTCGAAGAAGTCGTCCATTTGCTCCGGGTCTTGGTCAAAGGTCGACATTTTCTCCATAATTTCTTTGTAGCTTAACGAAGATCTCTTTTTGCCTAATTCAATCAACTGTTCCTTTACTTGCTCTAATGTCAATTCTGTTTCTAGTTCAGTATGTTGATCATTCGCCATATTTCGACTCCCTCCTCCCTAGAAACTGCGATCATAACTTCATTTCAGGTCTCTCTCTAGGGCAATAATCTCACTTGCAATTTGTGCAGCGCGCACAGAATCTCCGGACCGCTGCGCATGCAGCATTTCTTCTTTTTTGCGTTCGATGTCCGCTAGCTTCGGTACTTTTCCAATTTCCCGAATGTAATCGTCCAACATTTGAGCGTTAAACTCAATTCGCAGATCGGTCATGGAAATGGAACTGGCGACCTTTTCCAATCGATCGTCCATCAAAGAGGAAATGAATCTGCTGATGTCCGGTTCTTTGCCTTGCGCGTAATATGCATATAGATAAGCAGCGAGTGCTGCATGATCTTCCACGTTGAATCGATCTCCGAGACGATCTTGTACGTAACGAGCCACCTCGGCGTCCTGAAACATGAGGGCGAGTAAACTGCGCTCGGCATTATGGTAAGCAGGAAGCAAATGGGGAGGGGTTGCTCGTTTTTCATTCATAACATTATTCCACAAATTGTCTTTATTATCCCCAGCTTGCCTTAATTTTTGCAAAGATAGACGCAGTTCGTTGCATTCTTGCTTCAACGTTTCGTACTCGATCTTGAATTCGTGAGACAGTTCCTTTAAATACACTTCGCGTTCCGTAGGAGAGCTTATCTCGGCTATGACCTTAACCGCATCCTTGACGTAACGGATTTTGCCTTCTTCTTCTAGCAGTATATGGTTTTTTTTCAGATATATAAGCTTAAATTTCGTGACTGATACTGCCGATTCGATGATTTGACTCCGGAAACGTTCCTTGCCGTATGTTTTGACGTACTCGTCGGGATCCATCCGGTCGGGAAGCAGCGCGACCCGAACGTCCAGTCCGGCCTTTTCAAGCAGCGGTACAGCTTTCATCGCCGCGGCTTTGCCCGCTTCGTCTCCGTCGTAACATATAATCGCGCGTTCGGCCTGCTGTTTCAGAAATCGGACGTGCTCCTCCGTCAGCGCCGTTCCCATTGAAGCGACTCCGTTCGTTACGCCCGCATCCCAGGCTTGTATCACATCGACATAGCCTTCGAACAGGACGACCTCGCGCGATTTGCGAATGGACGCCTTCGCTTGATGGAAATGGTACAAACTGCGGCTTTTATTGAACAACTGCGTCTCCGGCGAATTCAAATACTTCGGTTGTCCTTCGCCCATCAATCTGCCCGCGAACGCAATCACCTTGCCGTGTTGATCCCAGATCGGGAAGATAATGCGATCCCGAAACCGATCGATATATCCCGTTCCGTCGGTGCGTTGCGAGAGCAATCCGCCTTTCTCCATCAGGGCGAGATCGAACTCGCGCTTCGTCAAAAACTGGGTCAGCGTATCCCAACGGTTCGGCGCATACCCGATCTGAAACTGGTTGATCAGCTTGTCGGTAATTCCTCTTGCCCGCAAATAGTCCATAGCCGGCCGGCCGTGATCGGTATTGTTAAGCAGGAAATGATACAGTTTGGCCGACCATTCATGAGCTTGCAGCAATATATCGCGCATTTGATTGCGGGGAGAACGATGATCCGATAATTCCCATGAAACCGGGATGTCGGCTTCCTCCGCCATCCATTTGACGGCTTCGGGGAACGAATATCCTTCGATATCCATTAGAAAGCGGATAACGTTACCGCCTTTGCCGCATCCGTAGCAATGAAAAATTTGTTTTTCCGGCGTTACGGTAAACGACGGCGTCTTCTCCGAATGAAAAGGACATAGTCCTTTCATATACTTGCCTTGCTTGGTCAGATGAACGTATTTGCTTACCGTATCCACAATGTCATGCCTTGCGATGACCGCGGCAATGACCTCGTCCGGAATGTTGCCGTGTCCGGTACTCATCCCTACCACCTTCATCTCTTTAAGACACGCACGTATTACTATTCGCTACAGGACAACATTCTCCTGCAAATTCTTTAAAACTTTTGTCAGCTTATGTTGAAAATAATGTCGATCCTCATCCGTAAACGGCCTGGGCCCTTTCGAATGCTTGCCGCCCCGCCTTTGTTTCGCCTGATGATGCCGGCGATCCAGCAAAAAATCGATCGTTTCGTCCGTATAGCGCTGACCGCGCGGTGATAAAACGATCGCGCGCTTTGCTAGCCCGATCGTCGCGAGGCCAAAGTCTTGTGTAACCAGCACATCCCCCGCGCGAATATGATTCGCGATGTACAAATCCGCCGACTGATCCGATCGGTCCACCTGCACGACTCGAACGCCGGCTTCTTCCGGCAAACGATGATCGAAGGAAGCGACCATCAGTACGCCGACGGAGAACGATCTGGCGACGGACACGATCTCTTGCTTTACGGGACAAGCATCGGCATCTACAATGATTTGGTAATTTGGCGCATGGATGAGGAATCACCCGCTTTTATAAAAATCTACCGTAATATTATATACGATGAAGATTTGAAAAATCCTGCTTGAAGGTAGCGAAGAATTGACGGCAATCGACGATTTGTTATTGCCGCCGACCCTTTCATTACCAAACGAGCTTGGAAAAATCGGCAAAAGTTTGCAGATCGGCCGCAATGCCGGCCAATGTTGCAAGACGATTCGCGCGAACCGCTTCGTTCTCGTCCATGACCATGACATGATCGAAATATTCGGTGATCGGTTGCTTCAAACTGCTTAATTCGGCCAACGCCTTCCCGATATCGCCTGCCGCCAGCGCCTCTTTGTAACGGGATCGTACATCGATCGCCTTTTCATACAACCGCTTCTCCGCCGCATGTGCGAACAAGGCCGGATTCGCCTCCGCCGCGCCGGTAGATTTGGCGGCCAAATTGTTCACGCGATTGAACGAATCCACAATCGTTTTAAAATCGGATTGTCCCGTTACGGCTTGCATCAAGTACTGTCCGCGCAATACCGTTTGCGCAATATCGTCGAATCCTGCCGCCATGACCGCGTCGACAACATCATAGCGCACCGTGTCGGATAGAACGTTCTTCACCCGCAGGCCGAAGAAGTCGTATAAATCTTTACGCACTTCGTCCGCGGAACGTTTCAGCAATCCGCTCGCTTCATGCACTTGCAATGCCAGCTCGAACAGTTCGGACAACAGGCATGCCATTTTCCGATCCAACATGATCTGCACGATGCCTGCGGCTTGGCGGCGCAATGCGTACGGATCTTGCGAACCGGTCGGAATCATGCCGAGCGAGAAGCAACCGACAATCGTATCGATTTTATCGCCGATGCTGACGATGGCTCCTGTGAGCGACGCCGGCGTGCCGTCCGCGGCAAAACGCGGTTGATAATGCTCGAATATGGCGCGCGCGACCTGTTCCGGTTCGCCGGCCTTGCGGGCGTAATCTTCTCCCATGACGCCTTGCAGTTCCGGAAATTCGTATACCATTTGCGTGACAAGGTCGAACTTGCAAATATCCGCCGTCCGCGACACGTAGCGAGCCGTCTCTTCATCCGCATGCAGCATTCCGGCCAGACGATCCGCGATGGCGCGAATGCGTCTCACTTTATCGCCGATCGTACCCAATTCTTCATGGAAAACGATCGAATCCAGCTTCGCCAAGGCGTCGGCGATCGCCAATTTCTGATCTTCCTCATAGAAAAATTTCGCGTCGGACAGACGGGCGCGCAGCACCTTCTCGTTCCCTTTCGCCACAAGATCGAGCGACTTCGCGTCCCCGTTACGTACGGTGACGAAATACGGCAAGAGCTTCCCGCCATCGTCCAACACAGGGAAATACCTTTGATGCTCGCGCATCGAAGTAATAAGCACCTCTTGCGGAATATGCAGGAACGCAGGATCGAACGTACCGAACAATACAGTCGGGTATTCGACGAGGAATAGCACTTCTTCAAGCAAATCGTCCTTAACGGCGATTTTCCACCCCTTGTCCTCGGACAATGCCGTAATTTGGCCGACGATCAGCCGCTCGCGTTCTTCGACGTCCGCGATCACGAACTGCTCGCGCAATCGCTCGACATATTCGGACGGCTGCGCGATAGCCGTTTCGCCGCCCAAAAAACGATGGCCGCGCGTCACGTTGCCGGAGCGCACGCCGCAAATTTCCATCGGCACAACCTGATCGCCGAATAAAGAAACGATCCAGCGGATCGGACGAACGAACTTGAATTCATATCCGCCCCAACGCATATTTTTCGGAAAATTCATCGCCGTTATGATCTGCATCAAACCGTCGGACAGCGCCGAGAACGTTTCCGTTCCGATACTGCTCTTATTCGCGTAGATATATTCAACGCCGCCCAATTCTTTAAAGTAAAACTGTTCCGGGTCGACGCCTTGGCTGCGCGCGAAGCCTAACGCCGCTTTGCTCCAGCCGCCGTTTTCGTCCAGCGCGATTTTCTTGGAAGGGCCTTTTACTTCTTCCTGCACGTCTTGCTGCTTCTCCGCCACGCCGCCAACCAACACCGCGATGCGCCGCGGCGCCGCATAGGCTTGTACTTGTTCGAATTCGATACGGGAATCGTTCAGCCATTTCGCAGTCCGTTCCTTCAACTGCTCCATCGCCTGGCGAATGAAGCGGGCCGGAATTTCCTCCATACCGAGTTCCAGCAATAAATCTTTAGCCATGCTGCTCCACTCCTTTCTTCAGCATCGGGAAGCCGAGCTTTTCGCGCTCCGCCAAATAAGTCGCCGCCACTTGGCGCGCCATGTTGCGGACCCGCGCGATATAGCCCGTTCGTTCGGTAACGCTGATCGCTCCGCGCGCATCGAGCAAATTGAACGTATGCGAGCATTTCAGCACATAGTCGTATGCCGGATAGACAAGATTTTGCTCCATCGTTTTTCTCGCTTCTTCTTCATACGTATTGAACAATTCAAATAACTTTTTCACGTCGGACGTCTCGAACGTATACTTGGAATGCTCATATTCGGCTTGCAAGAATACATCCCCATACGTGACGCCTTCCACCCATTCAAGATCAAATACGTTTTCTTTCTCCTGAATATAAGAGGCGAGGCGCTCCAATCCATACGTTATTTCAACGGCGACCGGATTCGTCTCGATCCCTCCGACCTGCTGGAAGTACGTAAATTGCGTAATTTCCATGCCGTCAAGCCATACTTCCCATCCGAGTCCCCATGCTCCGAGCCCCGGATGCTCCCAGTTATCCTCAACAAAGCGAATATCGTGCCGCAGCGGATCGATGCCGAGCCGTTTCAAGCTTTCCAAGTACATTTCTTGGATATTGTCCGGGGAAGGTTTCATGATGACTTGGAACTGATGATGCTGGTACAGCCGGTTCGGATTCTCGCCGTACCGCCCGTCGGCCGGTCTCCGCGAAGGCTCCACATAAGCCACATTCCAAGGTTCGGGACCGATCGATCGCAGGAACGTCATCGGATTGAGCGTCCCCGCTCCTTTCTCGACATCGTAAGGCTGTACGATGACACAGTTTTGTTCCGCCCAAAAATGTTGCAGCGTCAAAATGATTTGTTGAAAATTCATTGACACGTTGCGCAGCTCCTTTACTTTTGAAATTGAAATAAACCTTCCTACCTGAAAAACGCTGCGGGAAATATTTATAAGCGTGTTCAAATAGTGTTCGAAAAGTCAACTCCTCTATACGACAAAAAAACTCCCGCCCTACGCCTGCCGTACAGACGTAGGGACGAGAGATATGTTCCCGCGGTTCCACCCTACTTGACCTGCTTAAAACGACCCCCGTCTCAAGCTTGATCCTCTTTTTCCATCATTGTGGCTGTCGCAATGGAGTGCCGTTTCATCGATCGGTTCGTCCGGGCTCCCACCATCCCCGTTCGCTGCATCGAAACATAATCGATTACTTTCTCCATACCACGTATATTCCTGATTGGTTTAAAACTTTATATATTATATCGTTACCCGGCCTAGAAAGCAACATCAAATTGCAAGCTTCCTTCCGGTGCATTCAAATATCGTATTTATCCATTTGGTCGAGAAAATTTCGCGATTTCAGACGCAAGCCCAAATGCATATCCATCAGTTCCCGCATGCATTGCTTCATCTGCGTCTTCGTCTCTTCTTTGACGCTAATATTGCCCAATCTGCGAAGATCCAGCTTCTCAAATATGCGCAGCAGCTTGAGCGTTCCTTCCGAAACGGCAATCGCCGCGGGATCTTTCGCGCGGCAATACAGGCAGAGCGTTCCTCCGAGCCGCGGACTTAAAAGAAACGGCTGATCCTCCCGGCCGCAATTGACGCATGAATGAAGCTCGGGACCGTATCCGGACGCCTGCAATATTTTCATCTCGAACAGATGCACCGTTACTTGCGGATCTTTCCCTTCCGACAACGCGGCCAAACATGCCTTGAGCTGTTCGAATAAAAAGCTGCCGACATCCGTATCCTGCAGCCCTCGGTCTAGCAATTCGGCGACATAAGAAGCGTAGGCGGCCAAATGAAGCTGTTCACGCAAAAGATGGTGAGATTCGAAAATCTCACCCTGATTCAACGTGCCGAGCTGTCCTGTTTTGAAAAAAACATATTCTCCGTAAGTAAACAATTGCGTCATGGCCGCATGCCTGCTTTTTACTTTTTTGGCTCCCCTGACCAGCACGCCTACTTTTCCGTTCGTTTTTGTGCAAAGCGTAATGATTTTGTTCCCTTCGCCGTAGTCCATGCTGCGGATGACAATCCCTTCCACCCTGTATAGCACGCCTCTTCCCCCATCAACTCCATAAAATACCGGTCATTCTGCCGTCTCATCGGGTACCTGTTCCATATTGCTCTCTAATGATTCGGCATCGTCTCTTCCGTTCATTTCTTTGTACAGCATATAAGCATCGACATCGCCCGTTCTCGCAAAGTAATTCCATACAAAATCCCGCATAGGTATTCATCCCTTCCATTGATCATGAGAAATGAATTCAATAGTTAGGATGTGCGAATTCAGGCAACCTATCCCTCACAATAACTGGAATGACGATTATTCGTCGTGCCGAAAACCGAGATCTTTCAAAATGCGTTCTTGGTTGCGCCAATCCTTTTTCACTTTGACCCACAACTCAAGATAAATGCGCGAACCTAGCAAATTTTCGATATCTTGCCGGGCAAGCTTGCCGACTTCCTTCAGCAGCGCTCCCCGCTTCCCGATGACGATTCCTTTCTGCGAATCGCGCTCCACGAATATAACCGCTGAAATGTATACGACGCCATTATCCTGAACCCGCATATCCTCGATCGTAACGGCGATGGAATGGGGCACTTCTTCGCGGGTCAAATGCAAAATTTTCTCGCGGATCAGTTCGGCGCAAACAAATTGCTCCGGATGATCCGTTACTTGATCCTCCGGGTAGTATTGCGGGCCTTCGGGCAAATATTTCGTAATTTGTTCCAGCAGAGCGCCCACATTATTGCCGTTCAATGCGGAGATCGGCACGATTTCCGCAAAGTCGTGCAATTGTTTATATTGATCGATAACCGGCAGCAATTGCTCCGGATGGACTTGATCGATTTTGTTAAGCACCAAAATAACAGGGGTGGAAACGGTTTTGAGCTGTTCGATAATAAACCGGTCGCCTCCGCCGAGTCCTTCCGCCACATCGACCAGCATGAGAACCGCCTCGACCTCGTTCAGCGTATTCAGAGCCACCTGGTTCATATAATCGCCAAGCTTCGATTGGCGTTTATGAATGCCCGGCGTATCCAAAAAGACGATTTGCGACGTTTCCGTCGTATAGACGCCATGGATTTTGTTGCGCGTCGTTTGCGGCTTGTCCGACATAATCGCGATTTTCTGTCCGATCACTTGATTCATCAGTGTCGATTTGCCGACGTTCGGACGCCCGATAATCGCGACGAAACCGGATCTAAACGATTTTGATTGTTGCACGTTCTGCAGTTGCCTCCTCTGTTCTACCCTTTTAAGCTCGTCTTGTCAAATGCTCCGGGCAACAACTCGCCGACCGTCATTTGAACGATATCTCCCTTCAGATTGCCCATAATGACCGGCATATCTCTCGGGCATAGCTCGACCATCACTTGGCGGCATACGCCGCACGGCGCGATCGGCCCGTCGGTATCGCCGATGACGGCGATCGCCTTGAAGCTTCCCGGGCGATGGCCGTCCGCAATCGCGCGGAATACAGCCGTCCGTTCCGCGCAGTTTGTAGGGCCGTAAGCGGCATTTTCAATATTGCAGCCGTAATGGATATTGCCGTCTTCATCTACGAGCGCGGCCCCCACCTGAAAATTCGAATAGGGCACGTAAGCGCGGCTGCGCGCTTTCGCCGCTTCTTCCATCAATTTTTTCGCGTCGAACATGTACATCATCCTCCTAATAAAGAGATAACCGGTTTCGTAAAAATGACGCCCGCCGCAATGACAGCGAACAGCACGGTCAGCAATACCGCGCCGGCAGCGACGTCTTTGGCCGCTTTGGCAAGCGGATGCGGCTCATGCACCTGCAGATCGACCGCTCTTTCGATGGCGGTATTGATCATTTCCGCGGTCATGACGAGAGCGATTGCCAGCAGCAGGAACAGCCATTCCACCGCCGATACGCGAAAATAGGCGGCGGCGGCAATGACAGCGACGGACGCCGCGCCGTGAACTTTCATATTACGCTCATGCCGGAATGCGTATCCGATGCCGAGAAACGCGACTTTGAACGTATCAAACCAGGAACGGCGGCCAGACATTACCGGGTCAGCCCGACTTTCGCCAAAGCCGCTTCCTGCTTGTCCATCATCGTTCGTTCGCTTTGTTCGTCTTGATGGTCGTAACCGAGCAAATGCAAAAAACCGTGTACGAACAAAAAGCCGATTTCCCGTTCGATGGAATGCCCGTATTCTTCGCTCTGCGCTTTGGCGCGCGTCACAGAAATGATGATATCGCCGAGCATCTCTCCCAAGGGCGCAAGCTCGTCTTCGCTTTCGACCTCGTAAATAATGTCCGGCTCCTCATCCAGCGATTCGTTCATCGCAAAGGATAACACGTCCGTAGGGCGGTCGATGCCGCGATATTCCCGATTCAGTTGATGAATTTGCTCGTCGTCGACGAACGTCAGATCGACCAGCCCTTCTTCGATCCCTTCCGCTTCCGCTGCATGCTGCAGCGCGGTTTGCAGCTTTTCGATCAACGAATCCGGTATATCCATTTCTTCTTGTTCGTTATTCCATTCCAACTGTAAACTCAAGATTCATCGGCTCCTTTAGCCTTAAGCTTCACTTCTTCCGGATATTCGATCCGGGAATGAAAAATTCCCATGACGGTTTCTTTCAACGATTTGGCGACGACATCCAATTCTTTCATCGTCAGATCGCATTCGTTATATTGTTGATCTTCCAGCCGGTCTTTAATAATTTTGCTGATCATCGACTCGATTTGGTCCACTGTCGGGTTGCGCAAGCTTCGTACCGCCGCCTCGACGCAGTCCGCAATGCCGACGATCGCCGCTTCTTTCGATTGCGCCTTGGGGCCCGGATAGCGGTAGTCGTCCTCCGTGAAATCCGGCTCGATTCCTTGCTCTTCCGCCTGTTTCAGCGCTTTATAGTAAAAGTATTTCAGAAACGTCGTGCCATGATGCTGTTCGGCAATGTCGCGGATCGGTTTCGGAATTTTGTAATCCTTCAACATCTCTACGCCGTCCCGAGGATGGGCGACGATGATCGATTTGCTTAATTGCGGCTCGATCGAGTCATGCGGATTTTCGATATTTGTTTGATTTTCGATAAAATAGCTCGGCCGCTTCGTCTTGCCGATATCGTGATAGAACGACCCGACGCGGCATAGCAATCCGTCGGCTCCGATCGCCTCCGCCGCCGCTTCGGACAAATTGCCGACCATCACGCTATGGTGGTACGTTCCCGGCGTCTCCGTCAGCAGCTTGCGCAGCAGCGGATGGTTCGGGTTGGCCAGTTCGACCAGTTTGAGCGCCGACAGAATGCCGAACGTAATCTCGAAGAAAGGCATGAGACCGAGCACCAGCACAGCGGTCAACAGCCCGCTGACGAACGCATAGCCCGCCGCATACAGCGTCTCGATTTTGCCGAGAGGTTCTCCGTTCAGCATGACCAGCGTCACGACCGCCAAAGCGCCGAATAAGCAGGCCATAATTCCGGCCTTCAAAATCATCGAGCGCTGGCTCGCCTTATGAATGACGAAGATGGAGGCGAAGCAGACCACGACGGCGACAAATCCGAACTGGAAGTCGAAAATGCCGCCTTGCTGAACGTTTAGAATGATGCTGGCCAAAATGCCGAAAATAATGGCGCAGACAAAGGCCAGCGACATGTCGAGCAGCAGCGTCACAAGCATAACTCCCATAGCGACGGGAGCCAAATAGCCGATATAGGGCGCTTCCTCGGTTTGCACGAATCCGACGATATGCATCGCTACGATGTTTAACAAGAAAATCAGCACGAGCATCAACAACTGCGCGTTATGATATTTAAATACTGTTCCTGCGCTTGTATAACGGATATACATATATAACGCCAGCGAGAATAAAGCGGACATTAGCGTAACGCCGAGCTGCGGCCAATAATTGACATCGCTCTTCAGCAGCTCGAGTTCGTTCAACAGCGCGTACGTCTCCTGCGTAATGACTTCGCCTTTGTGAACGAGAACGTCGCCTTGCTTAATATAGACGGGCGGCGTATTCTCACGCGCTTGAACCTTCGCTTCCTTCGTCGCCTCTTCGTCGTAGAACTTGTTCGCCGTAATGACGAACCGCGCCAGCTCCTGAACGACCTCGCGCGTCGCGCGCTTTGTAAGCGAGCTTGTATTAACCGCTTCCGCCACTTTCGAGCGCGCCGTATGCGCATCCAGCACTTGGTCGTTCATCAGCTTGGAAACGATATCGATGGCCACCGGTTTTAACTGCGAAATGTCGTCTTGCGTTAAACGGGCGATTTTAATAAACGTCTCTTCCGGAATTTGATACGATTGCTCCGTAACTTTCTGCCGCATCTCATCCAGCAATTTGTCCGGATATTTGTTGCGGTTTACGGAAATGAAATTCGTTATGAATTGTTCGACTCTTCCGGGAATATCTTTACGATATATTTCCACTTTTTCCGAAAACGAAATGGAGTCGTCCTGATTTAACGTTTCAATACGCGTAATAATCGTGTCGAGCAAATTGTCGTTTCGCAGCGAGACAAACGTATAAATCGGCTGAATTCGTTCCGCCGCCTCTTCTTGCGCCTTCAGCGTCGCTTTATTGTTCGGAATTTGCGCCGGGGCCAATATTTGCTTATCGCTCGGCATTCCGACTTTTATGTCGTATTTTTCCGGCACCAAATTCGGGGCGAGACTCACGTAAAAGACTAAAGTTAAAAACAAAAACAGAAGAAAGCGCGCCATCGCGCTATACTTCCATCCTGTCATCCGATATTGAAGTGTATTTCCCTTCTTGGGAGAGTCGTGTTGGAACATAGAGAACAGCCCTCTCTATCCATGTTTTTCGGAATCCTTCTCATAAGCGACTATAATTTTCTGTACTAAAGAATGTCGAACAACATCCTGCTCCGCAAATTGCACGAATCCGATCTCTTCGATTTCGTGAAGAATCGTCCTCGCCTCGACCAGTCCCGATTTTTTGCCCTTGGGCAAATCGATTTGCGTAACGTCGCCCGTTATGACCATTTTAGAACCGAATCCTAAACGAGTCAAAAACATTTTCATTTGCTCGGGCGTCGTATTTTGCGCTTCGTCCAAAATGATAAACGAATCGTCCAGAGTACGGCCGCGCATATAGGCAAGCGGCGCAATTTCGATCAAGCCCCTCTCCAGCGCCTTCGCCACTTGATCCGGCCCCATAACGTCGTACAGAGCGTCGTACAGCGGGCGCAGATACGGATCGACCTTCTCCTGCAAATCGCCGGGAAGAAAGCCTAGATTCTCTCCTGCTTCCACGGCCGGCCGCGTCAGCACAATCCGCTTGACCGAGCCTTCCTTCAAAGCGGCGACGGCAAGAACGACCGCCAAATACGTTTTCCCCGTTCCCGCGGGACCGATGCCGAAGACGATGTCTTTCTTGCGAATCGTGGAAACGTAGTGGCGCTGGCCGATCGTTTTGACACGAATCGGCTTGCCGCGAAACGTTGTCGTAATTTCACCTTTGAATAAATCCAATAATTGATCGGCTTTCAACTCTTTCGCCAAATCCGAGGCGTATAAAACGTCTCTTTCCGTAAGAATATAGCCGTTGCGAATTAACTGCAGCAGCACTTCGAACAGTTGGCGCAGCGATTCGACTTGCATTTTCGGACCTTGAATGACGATTTCCTCTTCGCGTGAACCGATCTTCGCTTCGATCTGGCTTTCGATCAAACGCAAAAACTTGTCCTGCGGGCCGAAAAGCGAAAGCCCTTCCGCCGGACTTTGCAGCGGGATTTTTACCGTATTCGTTTCTGACAAAAAACCTCAGTCTCCTTAACAATGATTGTCATTAATCCTGAACTAACGGGAGCTCTTCCGCAATCGCCTGCTCCACTTCAAAAAGTACGTTCATATAAACTTTACCATTGTCCGTCTTTTGATGCAAAATTTTTTCCGCTTCTATTTTAGCATCCGCACCGTTTTTTCGCGATATATCGGCTCTTGCCAGTTCCAGACCGACGTTTTTCGCTTCCTCTTCGCTCAGCGGCTGCTCTACGTACCGAACCTCCATTATTTTTTCGGTCATGATGCCGAACGGAAGCGTCCTGTTGCCAACCCGGGCTTGTTCCCGTTCGGCCACCGTCTCGAATTGCTCGAAAGGAAGTTGGCCGTATCCCGATATTTGCACGGCACGGTTGCCGACCACGATATACTTCCGTTCCCGCCATTCGCCGGTATACGTTTTTTGCTTGCGGACGAGCGGGGAAGCAATATTGTATTCATGCCATACGAGCCCTCGTACGCTGCCTTTCGCTACGACCGTCCGCTGATAGCCCGCTTCGCCGATAATTCCGGATATAAGCACGCTTCCTTTTTTGACGCGGCTATGTTTGCCGACTACCGCTTGGCCTTGCTCGGCATAAATATGCGTAACGACCGCATCCGCTTTGGATACGAGATGACGCGGATTGAGCAACGGTCGCCGCTCGGGCTTGGTCGATTCCACGATCTGTATCGAGATGGTCGTCCCTTTTTTCTCCACGCCGACCCATGACGTATCGGGCAAACGCCGCGCCAGCGATTTCGAAAGCGTTTCCTGGCTATCCAGCCGAAAAGTCCATTGGAAAGGATAGATGCCTTCCTCGCGCGCGGCTTGCAAAATTTCTTCCTTCGGAATGTTGACATTGCCGCTCACCTCTATATCCCATACAAGCGAGGAGAGCAAGTACAATCCGGCCATAAAAAGAAGCCCGCCTGCGATTAAAGCCTTCCTTTTGCCAAGTTTGTCCAACAGAAACGGAAAACCGACACGCTCCTCTACATGGATTCGACAGCTTGTCTGCTTTAAAAGCGGACGCAACTTAAAAAAATCGCGCAGCAGTACATTCATCGAAGCGGCTTGGTCCGAAATGCGGCGGATATTCCAGATCTCTATTTGTTTAAACGTTGCCTCGTTGACGAAAGTTTCAAGATTTTCGCCGCGGACGGCAATCGTTACATAACCGCGAAATTTCGCCAATGTCGGTGAGTTCATTTCGCTTCCCCCGTTCCATAATATCGAATATTCGTGATTTTGCCTTCAACGAACACTTCTTCCGCAAGAATAGAGCGAATCACCAGATCGCTCCCTTGGATTTCCACTTCTCCGGTAGTCAGGGTCAGCCTTAATTGTTCGCTGGAAAAATGGCGCACACCGCGATGGTTTTCGATATACAGCTGCATGTTGCCGATCATCGTGAACCGCGGCAAATCGAAGACGACGTCTTGCGGCAAATCGAGCAGCTCTGCGGTCATTTTCCGTAATTTGCGAGCGATACGGCGCATATTCGCGTAAGACCTCCCCTGTAGCAATACATTATGTACTTTACAAAATATGCTTGGAGTATTTGATTTATGAAGCTTTCGTCGTTTTGGCGGAAGCTTCGCCCGCAGCCGCGGCGCTTGACGGCATTCCATGTTGTTGGTGCTCAGGTGCTAATTTTGCTCGGCTGCCGCTCGTTTGCCGTCGCCGTCGTCGCGAAAACGGCTTATCCCCCGTTCCCTCGCCGATGTAACTGCAAAAATCCATTTACATAAGCCGATTTAGATGAAATTCGCCTGAGTAACTGCAATTTTCCATTTATTTCTGCCAAAATGACAATAAAATCGCATAAATGAAAAAATTAGATGGATATTTGCAGTTGCTGCGTACTAAAAACGATTTTCACACCCAAATTACTGGATTTTTGCAGTTACTCAATTGATTCCCGATATAAACGGCGACGATGGCGATCCTGCAACCGAGTCATTAAATCACCGCTTCGCCCGCTTCGTTTACCACATCCGCATAGCATAGCTCCTTCTACGCTTTTCTCTTCACCGCTTCTTCTACATCCGCATCCTTCCTTCGACGCCTTTCTCTTCGTCGTACTCTCGCGCCGTCACCACTCCCACTCCTGCCAGTTCGTCCGGGCTAATCCGTAATTGAAAATACGCAGCCCTTTCCCGCTCGGAAGCGGCTTCAGCCAGCCTTTCTTGCAAAGCTCGTCCAAATGTCGGACCGCTGTCCGGTGATCCACTCCCAGATGGTTCTCCACATCCTTAGGGCGAATGGGACGCGCCAGCTCGAATGCGAGCAAAACGATTTCTTTGCCGGCGCGGTCGGCGAGAACGTCGGAAGCTTGCAAGGTTTGATAGCGCGAGAGCAGCATACGCAGCAGCGTCATGCATAGCTCGGGACGATCCGCCACATCGTCGTAAGAGAAGGAAATGACGCGGAATCCCATCGTTTGCAGGAACGTCTCCCGGTTCAATTCGTCGCAATAACGCTTTCGATCCATATCGCGCACATGGGGACCGAAGCCTTTGATCTCGAAAATGATTTTCGTATGATGCGGCAGCCAGGCGAAATCGGCGAAATAAGACCTCCCCCGCCAATCCAGCACTTCGTATTCGGGATGCAAATGATCGAAATGTCCGACGAGGGGCCACCATACATGGAGCAGAAACGATAGTTTCCCATGGCGATGTCCGCGTTCCAGCCTTCCTTTCCGTTCCCCCGCCCTCCGATCGAGATGGGAGCGAATCCAAGCGGCATGGGCAATTTCAAAATCCATAAATAAACACCTCCGTTACAATAAAAAAACGCCCTAATCCATCAAAAACGATGGTAGGACGTTCTTCGTCACTTTACGTTATAAAATAAACTCACTTTCTTCTCGCATTGAAAGGGCGCTTGGCGCGAGGCGGGCCTAAAATTTCGGCCCATATCACTCCTTTGGCCAATTCTTCGGACGACGGAGCGATGTCGGATGGACGGACGCTCCCGGAAGTTGCCTCATGGTCAGACAACGCGGCAATAGGGCCGGACGTTCGTACCGGTTGGGACAAGATCGAAGGGCGCTCCGTCTCCAAATCTCTCGGTCTCTCGTCGCGGAAAACCGATTGCTGCCGCACCTCCGGCTCCCTCTCCCACCGATCGGGAAACGCCGATTCTCCGCCGGGACCTGCGTCATCGGACCGGTCCGGCTCCTGCATACGGCCGTTGTCTCCGCCAAAGGTGGGCATACGGTTCGTCGGTTTTCTCGATTTGTTGCTCTTCGACAACGATGCGAGCAGCGCGCCGATCAGCACGACGAACAGGTACGGATTGCTAATGATCCAATCGAGTATTTTTTCCATCGCGTAGCCTAACTTTCATCGTTCGTGCTGTTGTTTTGGCCCGATTCGCCCATTTTGCCCAAGGAACCTCTCATTTGCGTATCCGCTTCGATGTTTTTCAAATTCATGTAATCCATTACGCCAATCTTGCCTGTGCGCAAAGCTTCCGCCATCGCAATCGGCACTTGGGATTCGGATTCGACCACTCGCGCTCTCATTTCGACGACGCGAGCTCTCATCTCCTGCTCCTGCGCCACCGCCATCGCGCGGCGCTCCTCCGCCTTCGCTTGCGCGATTCGCTTATCCGCTTCCGCTTGCTCGGTTTGCAAGTTCGCTCCGATATTTTTGCCTACGTCGACGTCCGCGATATCGATCGACAAAATTTCGAACGCCGTTCCGGCATCCAGCCCTTTATCGAGAACGGTGCGGGATATCAAATCCGGATTTTCCAATACGTCTTTATGCGATGCGCTGGAACCGACGGTCGTAACGATTCCCTCGCCGACGCGGGCGATAATCGTTTCTTCCCCGGCGCCCCCGACCAAGCGGTCGATGTTAGCGCGTACCGTTACGCGCGCCTTGACCTTCACTTCGATGCCGTCCTTCGCGACGGCGGCGACCGTCGGCGTCTCGATGACGCGCGGGTTAACGCTCATCTGCACCGCCATCAATACGTCGCGGCCCGCCAAATCGATCGCTGCCGCCCGCTCGAACTCTAGCGGAATATTGGCCCGCTGCGCGGCGATCAACGCATTGACGACGCGGTCGACGTTACCTCCGGCGAGGAAGTGGCTTTCCAACTGGTTGATCGATAAACCAAGTCCCGCCTTGGTTGCCTTAATCATCGGATTGACGATTCTGCTCGGAATAACGCGGCGCAAACGCATAGCCACCAGCGTAATGATACCGATGCGCACGCCGGACGCAAGCGCCGAAATCCACAGCATAATCGGGAAAAAGCTTAAAAACACGAACAAAACGATAATCACTACTGCGGCAATAAGTAAAAAGCTAATCGTTGACGGCTCCATTCAAACATATACCTCCTAAAAATTGTTCATTCTACGCCGTTCCCGGCTTACTCTTTACGCTCTTTGACGACAATGCGGGTTCCTTCGACTTTCACCACAATAATCGGTTTGTTGGCTTGAACGAACGTTCCGTCCGTCACCACGTCGATTCGCTCGTCGTCGATTAACGCGGAACCGGCCGGCCTAAGCGGCGTCACGCTGATCCCTTCTTTGTGAAGCAGCGATTCCTTCGACTCTGCGGGAATATAACCGGCGTCCTTCGTTAGCTGGTCTTTCAAAATAAATCGATTCCATACGCCGCGCCGTTTAAACACAATCGCGAATATGATTACGACGACAAGCGCGGCCGCAAAAGCGATGCTGAGCGATACGAGCGCGTTCGACGTACTGTAGGCCGCCGTAACGACGCCGGCAATCAAGCTGACGGAGCCTAGTATGCCCAGTATGCCGAAGCTGGGGATAAACAGCTCGCATACGAGCAGAACGATGCCGACGATAAACAGTAGCAGCGATTCGTTCTTGGCAAATCCCGCTGCATAATTGCCGAAGAAATATAAGCCGAACGACAGCAGTCCGACGATTCCGGGAACGCCGAAGCCGGGGACGATCAACTCAATGGCAACGCCGGCTATCCCAAGAAACAACAAGAGAGTCGAAATGACCGGACTGGTGAGCCAGGCCGCCAATTTCTCCGAAAATGTCAACTCGACGTGAACGAGCCGATCCGGCGACGCTCCAAGCCACTGCAGCGCTTCCTCAAGCGAATTGGCGGTTTTGTCCGAAAATCCGACCTGCAGCGCTTCGGCGGCCGTTAACGAAATAATTTCACCCTTTTGTTTCGTTTTGTTAATTTCTTTCATTTCCACGACGGCGTTTACTTCGACCATGCCTGCGGCGATCGCCTTGTTGCGTCCGTTCGCCTCGGCCGCCGCCTGCATTTCAGCGGACCAATGCCCGATCAACTTCGGATCTTCAATAAGCTTGCCCGAGCCGTCCACGAGCGCGGCGGCGCCGATAACGCTTCCCGGCGTCATCATAATTTTATCCGCGTTCAAAGCGATATAGCTTCCTGCGGAAGCCGCTTTGCCCTGAATAAATACAGCGGTCGGAATTTTCGAGCTTTCCACTAAGGCGCCGATCTGCTCAGCATTGGTTAAATGGCCTCCGGGCGTGTCCATCGTTAGCAGGATTAGGCCGGCCTTATTTTGATGCGCTTCCGCAAAAGCCCGCTCCATAAACCTTTGCAATTCGGAATCGATTTCCTGCTTTACCGGGATCACATACACGTATCCGTCAACGGACCCGTTCGCTCCCTCCGCAAAAGCGGCGGCAGGCCGGCCCGTAAAAACGGTTGCCGTCACAAGAAGCGTCATCAATACGGCGACAACGGCAAAACCGAGGCGTTTCATCATCATATGCAAGCGCGATCCTCCTTTCAAGTTACTACGTAATACGCAAGATCACCCAAGTCGTTTCGTGTTTATTGTATCACAACATCGCGAATCTCCAACGTCCAGTTGCGAAAAAATGAAAAAAACACCCCTATCGCTAGGAGTGTTTTTAATTTGGAATCGTTTATTGCAGAAATTGTTGAACCAAACGGTTCACCGTCTTACCGTCCGCGCGCCCTTTCACTTTCGGCATCAAGGCGCTCATTACTTTTCCCATTTCCGCTTTCGAAGAAGCACCGGTTTCCTGGATGGTCTGCTGTACGATCACTTGAATTTCTTCTTCGGAAAGCTGCTCAGGAAGGTATTGACCAATAATTTCGATTTCTGCTTTTAAAGGTTCGGCAAGATCGTCACGACCCGCCTTCTCAAATTCTTGGAGGGCATCTTTTCGCTGTTTGATTTCACGACCTAGAATTTCAAGCACTTCATTGTCATCCAAAGTTCTTTTCAAATCTATTTCAAGATTTTTAATCGCCGAACGAACCATTCGAATGGTGGAGAGTTTGAACTTGTCTTGACTTTTCATCGCTTGCTTCATATCTTCGTTCAATCGTTCGCTTAAGTTCATCGTTGTGTAGATCCTCCTAAAACTTTCTCTTACGAGCAGCCTCGGACTTTTTCTTGCGCTTTACGCTTGGCTTTTCATAATGCTTACGTTTCTTCACCTCAGCCAATACGCCATCCTTAGCGATGGAGCGCTTAAAGCGACGAAGTGCAGCATCAATTGTCTCATTTTTGCGAACTTTCGTTTCAGACACCAGTTTTCCCTCCCTCCGACCAGACCGTCCAAGACGAATAACACGGTTCATCAAACTACATTATATGTTAAAAAGAAATAGAGTGTCAACCTCGCCCGTACATCGTTTTCCTCGGAACCGATCACTCCGCATGGGACGCGGAAGTTCCGACCAGCGCGCCAAGCTTTGCGCCCCCGAGCAGATGGTAGTGGATGTGAAATACCACTTGGCCGCTGTCCGGGCCGCAATTGTTGATGAGACGGTATCCCGAATCCGCGATGCCGAGCTCTTTCGCAATCTGCTTCGCCACGCGGTGAATTTCTCCGATCAACGCCAAATCTTCGTCCTGCACGTCGTTCATCGCGGCGATATGCTTCTTCGGAATAATGAGCACATGCGTCGGCGCCGCAGGCTGGATATCGTGGAAAGCCAACACCAGCTCGTTCTCGAACACTTTGCGGGACGGGATCGAACCTTCGACAATTTTACAAAAAATGCAATCCATCAATTATGTACCCCCATTCGTATTTTCTTTCCCTCCATCATACCTAATTTGCATCGTCACATTCAAGAGGAAGGCAGACGCAACGTCTTATCGAGCAAAAGGGGGAGAACCGCTGTCCTGCCTGTTCGCTCCGTCTAACATGCGGATCCAGACGAGCCAACCGGGGCGCTGTGAGTCGAATACAGCTTTTCGGCAATCTTCCGGACAGCGGCGGTCGATCATTGGAATATGCCCAATATGATTGGAAATTTTAGGATTAACAATACGCCACCGTTGGAAAATATCCAATAAACCCAAGCCAATTTTCGTTTTTTCATTCTATTTAAGAAGATTTTATTGGACAGATTCCAATGGAGAGTGGGGGGGTGGAGTCGAAAAGGGTAATTCGGTTGGATAAATTCCAATAAGCGACGGATAATCGGCCATTTTCGCCCCCCTTCCAGACAACAGACTTCTCCCCCCTTCTTCCCCTTTATAAGAAAACCTTTAAGCTCGACGCTTAAAGGTTCAGAACAAATCGCAATCAATAATAAGGAATTAACGATAACACCAGCAAAGCCGCAAGGGGAAGAATCAACCTTCTGAAGCGAATCGGATAATACGGGTAAAATCCGTATCCATAAGGAGTAAAGGCTCTCGGCATCGGATACGGTTCGCCGCCGATCGGAACGGCCAAATATAAGTATTTCTCGTCAACCTTCTCGATAATCCCTTCGTAATAGCAGCCGTCCCTCATCTGCACACGGACGTAGCGATGAATATGTTTGACGCATATTTCATATGCATGACTTTTTTCCATACGACCGTTTAACCTCCCAAGATGAATTCTGATACTCTATGATATTCATCTATAGGCCTGCGGCTACCGGAGCGAAGGGAAATAGGCTAGCGTCGTGCGCCCTACAACGAAACGATATGGCAACCGTCGAAAAAGTATATAATCTTCTCCCGTACGGGCCGCTTCCAGATTTGCCCGATCGCCTGCGCGTACAGTTCCAATTGGAAACGATGGCGTTCCGCCGCCGCTTGTACGTTTTCCCCGCCCGGGGCGATTCGATCGGTTTTATAATCCAACAGCACTAACGAGCCTTCGCTTTCAAAAATACAGTCGATCACGCCTTGGATCAGCACCGTTTCATGGTCCGAATTTTGCGCCCGGGGATCGTCCTGGCCCGCCGAAGCGACTTGAGGATAGACGATATGCGCCGGCAATCCGCAGCTGAACGGCACCTCCCGCTTCACCCACTCGGCCCGGGCCATTCTCCGGCCGATTTCGCCCGCGAAAAACGCGGCCACACTGGATGCGTCGATCGCCTCCCGCTGCTCTTGCGTCAACATCTTCTTCAGAATCAACTCATCCATCGTTTGCTCGACGACAGGCACCTCCGCAGCCGCCGCAATCGGCATATGCTGCATGACAAGATGATACACCGTTCCCCGTTCGGCCGGCGTCAATTTCCGTTTCTCCATAAAACGCGGCCGCCGCAAATGAAGGGAAAGCGAATCGTCCGCAGCTTCTTGCCGCGCTTCCTTCTCCATCGCCATATCCGTCAGCAGGTTAGGAATTCCTTCTTCGTCTTCCCAGTCCAGCAGCCTCTTCATCTCCGACACCGACGACTTTGCGGCGATTCCGCTCCAGCGCCGATGCGGGTATGTCCATTCGAGCCTGCGCGCGATCTCCGTCCGATCCTTCGCTGGATCGTCCGCAGCCAAGGGGTCTGTCGATTCGCGATCCGATATAGGCGCCGCAACGTACGGCTCCAAATTTATAACGGCATGCAGCTTCTCCGCATACTCTTCATCCTGATCGACGGCTGCGGCTCCCGCAGCGTCCCATTGCTGCACTTCGCCGGCTTGCAGCACGGTGATGCGCCATAAGGAGCGATCCTCGGCAAGGCATGCCGCTCCGGGGCCGGACATGCCTCCGAACCGGCGCAACGGTTCGGCGTCGCGATGACGAACAAGCGACGGGCCGATCCAATCCAAATAGCTGCGTCCTTTCGCCAGCATATAGTCCGGGAGCAGCAGCTCCTCGCGGTCGAGCGCTTGTCCCCAGGCTTGCGCCGTTTTCTCCATATTTTTGACCGTACCGACCAAATACAGCTTCTCTTTCGGTCTCGTCAGCGCAACATAGAGGACGCGCATTTCTTCCGCCAGCAGTTCCATCTTCATTTGGCGGGCGATCGCCAAACTCGGCAATGTAGGATAGCTGATTCGCAGCTCTTGATCCACGAACTTGGGCCCGAATCCAAGCTGTTTATGAGTCAAAAAGGCGGAGCTAATATCTTGCTGATTAAATCGTTTGTTTAATCCGGCGACGAAAACGACGGGAAATTCCAAGCCTTTGCTTTTATGGATCGTCATAATGCGCACGACGTCTTCTTGCTCGCCGAGCGCTTTGGCCGTACCCAAGTCTCCGCCGCTATCCCGCATTCGTTCGATAAAGCGCAAGAAACGGAACAATCCGCGCAGCGAGGTCGATTCGTATTGGCGGGCCCGGTCGTAGAGCGCTCTTAAATTGGCTTGTCTTTGCGTCCCGCCCGGCAATCCGCCGACCCAATCGTAATATCCCGTCTCCCGGTATATGCGCCAAATAAGCTCGGCCAAAGAGCCTTGGCGCGCCTCGTCGCGCCATCTTTCGAGCTGCCGCAGAAACCGCGTCAGCTTCCCGCTCAGGTTCTCATGGCCGGCCGTATCCGCGTCAACCGCAGCGAATGCCGCCCGCTCCTTGGCCGCACGGGACAATTCGTCTGCGGCAAGACGCTGCGTTGCGGCGCCGGCATCCTCGACGGCTGCGGCCGCTTCCGCCAACGCAATATCCGCGCGCGCCTCTTCCGAAACTCCGCCTGACGCTGCTATCGCGTCCGAGTCGACCCATTGCCGCACGGCGTCATAGAAAGGCATCCCTTTCCCTTGAATGCGGATTTGCGCCAACTCCTCCGCCGACAATCCGTACATCGGCGAGCGCAGCACGCCGGCTAGCGGAATATCCTGCTGCGGATTGTCGATCGTTTGCAGCAGCGACAGAACGACTTCCACTTCCGTCGCCTGGAAATATCCGGTGTTCAGTTCGGCATAGGCGGGGATGCCTTCGAGCCGCAACTGCTCGATCATGAGAGGCGCCCATTGCTGCGTCGCCCGCAGCAATATGACGATATCCCGGTACGTAACGGGACGCATCGATTTCGTTTGTTTATCGAACACCTGGAACGGCTTCCCGTTCTCGCCGGTCAGGCTGCGAATCCGGGCCGCTATGGCGCGGGCTTCGAGCCGCGCCGTTTCCATCTCCTCCTTATCGAGCTTGGCGGGAGCGCCTTGTCCGTCCTCTTCTTCTTCCGTCTCCGGCTCGGATCCTCCCGTGATGTCCCGTTCGACCTCTTCGCCGGCATCTCCCGATCCCGCGCGCTCGATGAGCAGAAGCTCCGCCGCGTAATTTTGGCCGAATGCCGCCTCCCCGACCGGATAGTTCGCTCCGCATACGAGTTCGGCGCGTTCGTCGTAGGAAATTTCCGCTACGCTTTCATTCATCGTCTGCCGGAATATGCAGTTTACGCTGTCGACAATTTCTTGGCGGCTGCGAAAGTTGCGCGCCAAATCGATGCGCAAGCCGACTCCTTCGCTTACGGTAGGGTATTGCTTGTATTTCTGCAGAAACAGTCCCGGCTCGGCAAGCCGAAACCGGTAAATGCTCTGCTTCACGTCGCCGACCATAAAGCGGTTGCCCGCCCCGGGCCGGGAAATCAATTCCACGATCGCTTCCTGCACCATATTTGTGTCCTGATATTCGTCGAGCAGCACTTCCGCAAATTGCGTCTGGTATTCCAGCGCCGCGGCCGAAGGCAGCGTTCGTTCGAACGTCGAGTCCGGATGGCGCAAAATTTTCAAACAATAATGCTCCAAATCGGAAAAATCGACAAAACCTTTATCTCGTTTCGCCTGTTCGTATCGGCTGCCGAATTCGATGACAAACTCCGACAATTCCGCCATTAACGGGCCTATCGTTTGCATTTCCGCCAAAAACGCCTCAGGCGGCCGCCGGAACAGCTGTTCCTTCAATTCCCCGATTTGTTTTTTCGCTTGTTCGCGCAATTGCTTGACCCGGTCCTGCAGCTCTTTGTCGTATTGATCTCCCCTGCACGCCTTCAGCTTGCCGAATTCGGCTTGGGCGAACGCTTCGTGCATCGTCTCCCACGGCTGCCGTTCCGCCGCGGCGCGCAGCGCCGATACGACATTCATATCTTCCGTTAAATTCTCGGTATAAGGAACAGGGCCGCCGGGCAATCCGGCAATTTGCCTCGCTTGTTCCAACAGGCCGGCCGCGCCGTTCAACGCCAGCCGGACATCGGCCATAATGCTGGCGGCCCAAGCGCTCCGCCCCAACGATTCCACATCTTGGACGCCGAAAGACGCCGCCATGGCTCGCAGCCAATCGTCCGGCCACGGATGGCTGCGCGAAAAATCATACAGTCCTTGCACGAGACGGAACATCGCCTCGTCGCTGCGCTCCCCGCTAAACCAGTCGACCAGCCGGCGAAACCCGCTCTCTTCCGGCTCGGATGCATAACGGTCTTCGAACAGCTCTTCGAGCACTTCTTGCCGCAGCAATTCCGCCTCGGTCTCGTTGGCGATCCGAAAGGCCGGGTCGAGAGGGATCAATTGAAAATAACGCTGGATAACCTCCAAACAGAATGAATGCAGCGTCGTAATCGAGGCGCGGTTCATCAAGGCGAGCTGTCGGCGCAAATGCTCCGCTTCCGGCCGCAGCTCGAGCTGTTTCTCCAACGCTTCGCGAATCCGTTCGCGCATTTCCGCGGCAGCCGCTTTCGTAAAGGTCGCCACGAGCAGTTGATCGACGTTGATCGGCTCGTCCTCCGAACATATTTTACGGATGATCCGTTCAACGAGCACCGCCGTTTTGCCCGATCCCGCCGCCGCCGCAACCAGAATATTCTCGCCTTGCCGCGCAATCGCTTGCCACTGGTCGTCGGTCCATTGGCTGTTCTCAGGTTTTGCGATCATGTCCATCGCCGGTCCTCCTTCGCTTCTGTAACATGACACGGCCGGTTTACTCCCGCTTCGGCCGCTCGGCGCTTTCCGCCGCCGCGGCGGAGCCGTCTTTCCCCGCATCTTCCAGCAGCGACCACACTTGTTCTTTGTCCGGCTTCAAGAGCGAATTGAACTCATTGCCTTCGATCAACTCGTCGAATTGGCAAACCGGCTTAAACGAGCAATGGGCGCATGCGGTTTTGTGCGCGATGCGGTACGGCTCGATCGCAACCTCGCCGTCCGTAATTCGGGTGCCGATGCGGCGGATCGTGCCCCGTACCGCTTGCCGCAGCGTATCCCATTGTTCCGGCGTCGCCACCGCCGCATTGCTGTAAAAGCCGCCATCCGCTTTCACCGCGACCGGAATCACTTGCGAATATCCTTTATCGAGCGTCGCGTCCATCAGCGACACGGCTTCGCGGTCCGCAAGCACGAGCCCTTTCATTTTGAAGCGTTTGAACAACTGCTCGTTCGCCTGATCGCGCGACATTCCGTTCGCGGTTTGCAGCAGCGGGTTATGTACGTGAAAATAGAGCGCGCCCCCAGGCAGCGCCGTTTCCCCCAGCCATGTCTCGGCGTGGGTGAGCAGCACGTCCAAATACGTCAGCATTTGCAGCGACAATCCGTAATAAACTTCATGGAGCCTTAAATCCGTCTGGCTCGATTTATAATCGATGACGCGCAGCAATACGCCTTGTTCGCCTTTCGCCTTGTCGACGCGATCGATGCGGCCGATAATTTCCATCGTGCAGCCGTTGTCGAGCGTAAATTGCAGCGGCGGCAACGGCTTGCCCGGCCCGAAATCGATCTCGAGCCCGACCGGTTCGAACGAGCCGCGGCGCGCATGTTCGCCGAGCACGATCGCGGCCCGGCCGACGATATCCTTCAACTTGCGCGCAATATAGCGATAGCGCTTGGAGCTGTTCAAGATTTCGCCCTGCAAACGCGGAGCCAGCATATCGACGACATTCCCTGCGGCCTGCTTGCACTCTTCCGGCGACAAATCGCCCCAGCGCCGGTTGTCCTCCTTCATTCGTACGGCCATTTGGCTTAACGCCGCGTGAAACAGCTGCCCGATATCCGGCGCTTCCAGCCGGTACAATTGCCTTTCTTTCAACCGAAGTCCATGGGATGCGAAATGCGCGAACGGACACGAGACGAACCGTTCCATGCGCGAGACGCTCGCCCGCAAATGTTTGCCGTACAAGCTGCGGCTTGTCCGCTCCTGCAAAGATTCCGCGCCGTTCTTATAAAACAGCGACTGCAGCAGCATGCGCAATTTCGGACGCCAGGCCGGCTGGCTGCAAAACCAATTGTACGCCTCCCACCATACGTCGGACATCGCTATGCCGCGCCGCCAGCCTCGAAGTTCCGCAATCAAATAAGACAGCGCTCGTTCCGGATGGGCGATATAATCCAATTGTTCTTTCACGCTCAGTTGCGCATGCGGCTCGCCCGCCAGGAATCGTTCGCGAATGCCCGGAAAGATCGTGCGCAGGTGGCGCATCAGTTCCGACGGCAACAACGATTTCCCTTCCTCGTCCGCCAGCGGATAGCTGACCCATAAATGCCGGCTCGGCGCCGTAATCGCGTTATAGATGACGAAGCGTTCGTCTAGCAGCTTGCGGCGAATGCCAGGAGCGAGTTCCATACCGATACCAGCCAGCCGCTCGCGCTCCTGTTCGGTCAGCACTCCGTCCTCTACCGCCCGCGCCGGAATAACGCCGTCGTTCACGCCAAGCAAGAAGCTGTATTGCACCTGCCCGGCACGCGTCCGATCCATGCTTCCGATCAAAACCTGATCGAGCGCGGGGGGAACGAGCGCCAGCTTCAAACTTTCCAAGCCGGTTTCCAGTATTCCCGCGAACAACTCCGGCGCGAGTTGTTCGTCGCCCATCATCTCGACGATTTGATCCAATACGTCCAAGACGCCGCCCCATAATTGGCGATGCTCTTTCGCCTTTTGCGGCTGGCCCTCCGCAATACAGCGGCGGCTCAACCGGTCCAGCCTTTGCGGCGCTTCGACCCGAACGAGCAGACTGTAGACCGCTTCGCACATTCCGCGAACGTTGGCGGCATGTTTCAACGCTTTCTCGAACGCATGCAGCGGCCGGACAATTTGCATGCGGCATCGTTCGATCGATTCGGGCGCTTGTCCCTCCGGCTCCCGCTCCTCGGGCTGATCAGGATCGAGAGACGAATAGAGCGGCCGCCAAGGCTTGCCGTCCGTCCAGCGCGAGCCGCGGATGCCCGCCGCAAGCACGTAGTTTTCCAGCCGGTCCATATCGTCTCTTCCGATCGAACCGTCCTCCGGCAGCAGGAAATCCGTCTTCACGCAGCGGAACACCGCGTCGTACTGCCAATGGCGGACCGCAATTTCCACGGCGGAGCGAATAAATTCGATCAATGGATGGTGCAGCACGTTTTTCTTCTGGTCGAGAAAATACGGAATCTCATGATCCGCGAATACAGTTGCGATCAACGGCTCGTAATCGGCGATATTCCGCACCATAACGGCCATATCGCGCCAACGAACGCCTCGCTCCCGCGAAAGCCGCAGCATCTCGCGCGCGACGCCCTCCGCTTCCGCCCGGCGGCTTGCCGCGGCATGCAGCGATATTCCGCATTCCGGGCCGCCGAAGGTCAATGCCTTCGCATGCGGCGCTTTCCAAGGAATACGGCGGTCGTAAGCCCGCTCCAAATGGGCCAGCGCTTCATTGTCTGCGAATCGGGGCAGCGGCGTCTCCGTTAATACGACAGGTTCCTCGATCGCCACGCCGGATCGTTCCGCCATCTCTTTCAGCTGGATATACGTCGTGGCTGTCGGGTGAAACAGCTCCAGCTCATGAGGCTTCTCCCCGTGATCGTACGGTTTGTCCAGACAGCAGGTGACCGTTACGCCGGCAGCGGTCCGAATCAACTGCTCCAGCACCTGCAGCTCTTGCGGCGTAAAACCGTGAAAGCCGTCGATCCATATTTCCGCTTCGCGTATGTATGCCGAATGCTCCATCCCTTGCGCCAGCATGGCGAGCATGTCCTCCGAATCGACATAATGCTGCGAGAGCGCGCCGGTAAATTCGCGATAAATTCGCGATATATCGTGAAGCTTATCCTGGATCAGCGTATGCCCCTTCATATGCTCCGCCGCAAACTGCGCATGCTCGTCCAGACGTTCCGGGTCGATGCAATAGCGTTTCAATTCATTGAACAGATCGTTCAAGCGGTCGATGAACCCCATCTGATCCGCCGCCGTATGGAAAAGACGCAGTTCCCGTTTGGAGCGGTGAATCATTTTGTACAGCAGCATCTTCTTGCCGTCATCATTGATCGGAACGAACGCCGTTCCCCCGGTTTCCTGCATGACCCGGTACGCCAAACGGCGGAAGCTGAGCACTTGCGCCCGGATCGTTCCCTGCAATTCCGGCGAGCTGACGAGCGCATGCTCGACTTGAAACGTCCCTTGCTCGGGGACGAGAATAATTAACGGATTCCCGTCCGGATCGCTTCGCAGCTTATCGCGGATCCGATTCAAGCAATGCCGCGTTTTCCCGCTTCCCGAGCGGCCAATGACAAATTGAATCGACATCATTCCGCCCTCTTTCGACATAGAATAGATTAGCCCTATTTTAACATAATTGCTGTAAAATGCACCGTATTTGGGCGTGGAGAAAGTTGGATTCCATTCTGGTAAGGCAACTCTATGGAAATCATCCAGCGGTTGACCGAAAGGTTGCAGGCAGTTTGTTCGTCAATAAGAGCGAAGGAGATTCGCGGGATGGTAGATTCTGAGGCAATGAAAGACCTCCATTTCGATCGGAGTCGGTTTCGTTCATTATAACGATTTGCCGGAAAAGCGGGCAAAATGATCATACACATGAGCGGAGCACGCATCGAACCAGTCGATTTTGTTCGAAATTTCATACACAAACGATGATTTGTGCCCTCATCCTGTAATTGTATGCGAAAAATCGTACAAAACAAGCGGAGCACGCATCGAACCAGTCGATTTTGTTCGAAATTTTGTACACAAATCGGATTTGAGCCGTTTGTTCGTTTAACACGGACACACAGATGCGCTTATTAGCATTGCCGAAAGGTCCTTGACACGTCGATTCGTTACAATGAACGAAACCGACTCGTCATTTTGCGCGTTACGTACAGGCTTACTTTAAAGCGTAAAAAAATCGTCGTACGAGCTAGGGGTTGACAGGTTTCGTTCATATGGGAACGTATCCGAAGTCCGTTACAATCTACGGGAGTTCAGGTACGATCTATTATGCAACCGATTCCAGCAGACGGATGCCTCCGGTCGATCAAGAAGGCGCGAACCCTTCCTGATTCAAACGGATTTGATCGTCGCGGAATACGGCTTGCAATCGTTCCAGCACTTTGGCCGTCGCCTTGGGAGAATACCATTCCGACAGGCCGTGTTGGTCGTAAATGGCGCGGATGCCGAGCTGCTCCGTCCGTTTGCCGAAGCTGCCGTCGCCTTGGAAATAATCGTCCAGGCACACCCGTTCCGTCACTTCCGCAAGCTTGGAGGCGAAACGATCGGAGCTTGGAAGCACCGGGGCGACCGCCGCTTGGGTCTGCAGTCCCGCAGCCGACAATTTCCGCAAAGCGGCAAATCTCGCCGCAATAGGTGGCGCCGCCGGCGCAAACAGCTTCCGCATCTCGTCCGAATCGGTCTCGATCGTCACGCTAATGCGAATGTTGTCCCCGAATTGCGCGAATAAATCGATATCTCTTACAACGAGCGGACTGCGCGTCTGTACGAATAAAAATTCGGGCGGATTTTCCGCCAACGTCTCCAGCAGCGATCTCGTCAATCGTTCACGATGCTCGATCGGTTGGTAAGGATCGGTGCTGGAAGACATGAAAATCGTGACAGGCCCTTTCTTTTTCGCCGAAAGAAGCTCTTTGCGCAGCCGCTCCGATGCGCCTTCCTTCACATGGACCCATTCGCCCCACTCCAATCCGCGAAACATGGCGACCGGCAGCTTGCGCACATAACAATAGGAGCATCCGTACGAACATCCGGCGTATGGATTGAGAGAATGGCTATAGCCTGCCAGAAAACCGCCCGTCGCAGTCAAAATGCGGCTCGGCGGCTTCCGCGTCTCCTCGATTTTCATGTTTTCCGCCTCCCATTCAAGTTCGAACCTAACTGTCTGTTATCATCTAACATCCTTATTGTCTAACATCCTTACCGGCTTACCGACGCTTTCGACGCATCGCCGTTTACAACCGGCTTCTTACTTCGAAAATCGCGAACTTCAAGTAATGCCCTTCGTTGACGCCGAGAATTTGCGGATGGTCTTTGCCCGCGGCCCGCCATTCGATCAGGCGCAATATTTTGCCCGCGTCGGCGGCCGCTTCTTGAATCGTCTGCAGGAACAAGTCCGGGCGCATATGGTACGAACAGCTTGCCGTCACCAAATATCCGCCTTCGTTGACCAGCTTCATGCCATGCAAATTAATGTCCTTGTACCCGCGGCAAGCGCCCGCCACTGCGCTCTTCGTCTTGGCAAACGCGGGCGGATCGAGAATGACGACATCCCAAGTGCGTCCGCCGCCGGCCGTCAACGGCTTGGAAGTATCCACTTTGCCGCGCTGTCCCTCCCCGCGTTCGGTCCGTTCCTCCAAGCCTTTCACCTGGCTGCGCAAATAATCGAATGCGTCGGCGACGACGAATTCGACCCGATCCGTAAATCCGTTCCATTCTACATTGCGCCGCGCGCTTTCGATCGCATGCTCGGAGATGTCCAAACAGGTTACCTTCTTGGCGCCGTATTTGCATGCGTGCAGCGTAAAGCTGCCCGTATGGGAGAAACATTCCAGAACGGTTGCTCCGTCCCAATAAGGGAACGTAACCGTTTTGCCGTTCGCATTGACAGGCCGGCGCTGCAGCACGCCGTCTTCCTCGACCTCCCGCAGCGCAATCCCGCTGCGCGCTCCCCAGCCGGCCATTAACGGCGCGATCGAGGCGCGATTTTCGCGTTGATCGAAAAAGTAGCCCGTTTTTTGCCCTTCCACAATGTCTACCTCGATCTTCAGTCCGTTCTCGGTAACCGTGACATGGCGCGGACATTCGCCGTACAACTCGCCCGTTCTCTGCTCCAAGCCTTCCAATTCCCGGATCGCCACGTCGCTGCGCTCATAGATGCCCTTCGGCCGCACCGTGTCAACCAGCGCCCCGACAATCTCTTCCCGCCGCCGATCCATGCCGAGCGTCAGCAGTTGCACGACCAGCACATCCGCAAATCGGTCCACGATCAATCCGGGCAAAAAATCGGCTTCCCCGTAAACGAGCCGATAAGCGTCCGCCTCGCCGAGAAAGCGCGAACGATGTTCCAGACAGCGGCGGAAGCGTTCGGCAAAAAATGAACGGTCCATCCGTTCGATCGGCGCGTACGAGACGATGCGCACCGTTATTTTCGATTGCGGATTGAAATAACCTGTCGCGAGGTATCGCCCTTGATGATTCGACACTTCGACCAAATCGCCGGCAACCGGCTCCCCTTCCACCCGTTCGATTTCATTCTCGAATATCCAAGGATGCCCTTGTTCCAATCTTTTCTTCCGGCTTCGCTGCAAAATGACGGATGCCATATATCCTCCTAACCGGCATCGAACGATGCCGAAATGCTTGTCATGGTTGTCTTGCTTGTTTCATAAGTATGTATAACTATGCCGCAAAGGAGACCCGCAAATGTTGCATGATATTATTTTACCCCTCTGCATCGGATTGGCCGTTTTTTTGTTCGGCATGAAAATGATGGAATTTGCTTTGCATTTATGGGCAGGTCCGCGAATGATCCAATTGGTCCATTCTTCGACGCAAACGCCCGTGCACGGCATGGTCGTGAGCGCCGGAGCGACGGCTTTGCTCCAGAGCAGCACGGCGATTACCGTTATCTCGATCGGACTTGTCAATGCCGGGCTACTCTCGTTTCCGCGCACGCTCGGCATTATTCTCGGCAGCAATATCGGCACTTGTTTAACGACCGAATTAATCGGGTTGAATATTAATCATTTGGGCGGGCCGCTCCTGTCAGCAGCCGTCGCCTTATGGATATTGGCCGTCGTCGCGGCGGAAATCGCACCTCGTCCGTTCGAACGGATCGCGCATTGGCTTCAGCCGATGCAATATGCGGCGATTGCCGTTGCCGGATTCGCGCTCGTACTGATCGGAATCCGCTATATGCAGTCCATCGGCTCCGTATTGCAATCCTACGGCATGTTCGCCTGGTTTCTCGAACGTTCGGGACAAAGCTTGCTGTGGGGCATCGCCGCCGGCGCCTGCCTCACCGCGATCATCCACAGCAGCGCGGCGATGATCGGCATGACGATGGGACTGGCGGCCATGGGCGCCATTCCTATCGATCTCGGCGTTGCGATCGTACTCGGCGCCAACATCGGCACTTGCGTGACCGCGTTAATGGCCTCCTTCGGGGGGAGCCGATCCGCAAGCTTCGTTGCATGGTCTCATATCGCCCTCAACGTCGGAGGCGCGATCCTGTTCTATCCGTTGATCGGACATTTGCAAGCCGCCTCCGCCTGGATTTCGGCCGATCCCGCCGGGCAAATCGCCCATGCGCAAACGATCTTCAATATTGTATGTTCTTTGCTTGCCCTTCCGCTGTGCTACCTCCCGGTATGGAAGAAGCTCGGTTGACGATCGCCGCGCCCGAACTTGTGCCGATGCGGATTGCGTCCGCTTCGATCGTTGGCACCGCCGTGTCGGTATCGCGCACGCCGCCGGACGCTTCCCCCAGATATGCGCGATAGGAAAGCCCGCATGCCGCGGCGACGGCGCCCGGATCGGACCGGCAGTTCGCGGCGTGCCGGCACCCAGACGCGTTTACACAAACGCTGTAGAAGCCGTGCCGCTTCGCTTCCAGCTGTTTTGTAAGCACATCCTTTACTGTCCCGCCTTTTGTCCCAATTTTTCAAACGCTTTCCGCAAGACATTATCGTTATTCGAATAGCCGTGTTGCTTCTGTTTGTCCCAAGCTTCTTCCGGGGCATACCACGCTACGCCCTCAATTTCTTCCGTTTGCGCCTGCAAAGAGCCTTCGACCGCTTCCACCAAAAAATAATGAACGATTTTATCGACCGTTTGTCCATCCGCCTTGCTGTATTGGTAGGCAATCCGTTCGATCGGCTCGACAATGCGGCCGGTAATCCCGGTTTCCTCCGCGATTTCGCGCAGCGCCGTTTGCTCCACCGTTTCTCCCGGTTCCATTTTCCCTTTAGCCAAAGAAATTTTGCCGTACCGGTCCTGTATCAGTTGAATTTCAAGCCGATCCGCCCGTTTGCGGAATACGACGCCGCCTGCGGAAATTTCCTGCATTCGAATTCCTCCTTCGCCTCTCGAAATAACAATCACCCCGTCTTAGCCAGACGGGGCGGTTGAGATCCATGTTTAACTATTGGCCGCCCTCGGAGCGTAATCTGCGTCGTCGATCACGCGCACCAACCGGCCTTCGCTTTCGTTGACTCCCGCCTCGGTAATTTTCACGCGGCACAGCTTGCCGATGAGCGACTCGTCGCCGTCGAAGACGACTTGCAAGTAATTGTCGGAATAACCCATCAGTTTGCCCGTTCCCGGCGCCCCTTTATAGTCGCGTTCCGGAATGACGTCAACCACCTGTCCGACGAATCGCTTGGCGTAATCAAGCTGCATTCGCTCCGACAAGTCGATCAGTTCATGCACGCGCGCATGCTTCACTTCTTCGTCCACCTGATCCTCCATCCGCGCCGCCGGCGTACCGGTCCGTTTCGAATAAGGGAATACGTGCATCTCGGAAAAATTCATTTTTACCATAAACTCGTAGCCGTTCCGGAACATTTCGTCCGTTTCCCCCGGAAACCCGACGATGACGTCGGTCGTAATCGCTACATCCGGCATCGCTTCGCGAATCCGTTCGATTTTCTCGGCGAATTCGGCCACCGTATATTTGCGGCGCATTCTCTTCAGCACTTCGTCATCGCCCGCTTGCAGCGGAATGTGCAAATGGCGGCACATTTTGGCCGATTTGTTCAGCACTTCAAGCACTTCTTCGGTAATTTGGCTCGCTTCGATCGAACTGATGCGCACGCGCTCCAGCCCATCGACTTTATCCAAATCCCACAATAAATTGGCAAGGCGGTAATTTTCCAAATCGTCGCCGTAACCGCCCGTATGGATGCCCGTCAGGACGATTTCCTTGTAGCCGGCGGCTACGAGCTGTTTCGCTTGCTCAATGACGCTTTCCGGATTGCGGCTGCGCGACAGGCCGCGCGACCACGGAATAATACAAAACGTGCAGAAATTGTTGCAGCCTTCCTGAATTTTCAAAAACGCCCGCGTCCGATCCGCAAAATCCGGCACGTCAAGCTCTTCGAATTCGCGCGTCTTCATAATGTTGCGCACCGCGTTGACCGGTTTGCGTTCTCGTTGAATTTGCTCGATATACGGCATCATTTTATCCCGGTCTTGGGTCCCGATGACGAGGTCGACACCCGGGATGTCCATAATTTCGGCCGGGGACGTCTGCGCATAGCAGCCCGTCACGGCGATAATCGCGTCGGGATTGCGGCGAACGGCGCGGCGAATAATTTGCCTGCTTTTCTTGTCGCCCGTATTCGTGACTGTGCATGTGTTGATCAAATAAACGTCGGCCGTTTGTTCGAAATCGACTTGCTCGTAGCCTTCGTTTTTGAACAACTGCCATATTGCTTCCGTATCGTAAAAATTGACTTTGCAACCTAATGTATAAAATGCTACCGACGGCATTTGGTCAAACTCCTCCCATCTCTCCGGATTCATATAATAGGCACGTCAAACCGACCATCGCGGCCGTTTCCGTGCGCAATATTCGCGCTCCCAACCCTACCGGCTTCGCCCCTGCCGCTTCCGCGGCCAAGCATTCGCCCTCGGCGAACCCGCCTTCCGGGCCGATCACGAGCAGAACGTCTAACGTTCCGCCGCCGTCCCTTTTATGGATCAAAGGCGAGATGCATTCGCGCAATTTGCCGGATTGTTCTTTTTCATAGCAAAACAAAACAAGATCGTACGACGCGAAACGATGCAGCAATTGCTTCCAAGCATTCGTCTCTTCCACTTCGGGAATGCGCCCGCGATGCGCTTGTTCCGCGGCTTCCTTCGCGATTCTGCTCCATCTCTCCAGACGCTTCGTTTCTTTCTTCGCATCGTACTGGACGATGGTCCGTTCGGATACGAACGGGATAAAACGCACGGCGCCGATTTCCGTACATTTCTGAATGACGGTCTCCATCTTATCGCCTTTGGGCAAGCTTTGCGCAACCGTTACCTGCAGCCAAGGCTCCTGCGTAACGGGCCGCAGCTCGATAATTTTCGCTTCGACGCTGCCCGTGCCGATATTCGCAATCTCGGCTACCGCCTCGCGCGATACCCCGTCGCACACAACGATCTTCTCGCCGCTTCGGGCACGCATCACTTTCGTCAAATGGCGCGCATCGTCGCCGACGATCGTCACCGTATGTTCGCCGAATTGGTCCGGCGCAATAAAATAACGCTGCATGTTCATCAACCTTTAATCGCTCTAAATCACCAAACAACATCATAACTCTTTTGCCCCGCAAAATCTAGCGTTTATAACATTTACCACAGAACGATCTACGTGCCGAACAATGTCGTGAAGAAACGGTAGAAACCGACATGAATCGGCTGAATCAGCGAAAATAGCGGCACGAGCGTCACCTTCTGGATCGGCGGGATAAAGACGATAATCAAAAAAATGAAAATAGACCATTTCTCCAACTGCTGCAGCTTCCCGCGCAGGCCGCGAGGCGCCAAATCCTCCAAAATCCGGTACCCGTCAAGCGGGGGCAGCGGAATCAAATTAAACAGAAACAATAAAATATTGATATTGACCAAATAGCCTAGGAAAATGTCGATCGCTTCGTATACGCGGACATTTTGCGATAAGATCCATTCGGCCAAATGAAACCGGAATAGAATATAGTAGAGCATCGTCCCGATGAACGCGACGAATAAATTGCTCATCGGTCCTGCCGCCGAGACGACGATCCCCATCAGGCGCGGATTGGCGAAGTTGTCCCGATTGACGGGAACGGGCTTCGCCCAGCCGAAGCCGGCGACGAACAACAAAATCGTACCGAGCACGTCAAGATGCACGCGCGGGTTTAACGTAACCCGCCCGAGCAGCTTCGCCGTAGGATCGCCGAATTTGTACGCAAAATAAGCATGCGAAAATTCATGTACCGTAAATGCGACCATTAAGACGAGAAAAATAAAGGGTACATGCTCTAGAGGAAAACGGACGAGCTGCTGCAACATTTCCATAGATTCACCTACTTCTTTCTCGCGACAAACGCGATCCAGTCTTCGTCGCGGAACCGTTCCACGATCGTGAAGTTCGCTGCTTCCAGAGCGTCCGCAACGACTTGCTCTTTATTTTTGTATATGCCGGAGGCGATGTACGTACCGCCCGGCTGCAGAACCCGATATACATCGTCAATAAACAGCAGAATAATCTCGGCCAAAATGTTGGCGACGACCACCTGAACGGGCAGCGTAACGCCGAGCTTGGCACCTTCCTCGCCGTTTGCATCGTTCAACACTTGAAGCAGATCGCTCAAATGAACGGTAATTTGATGTTCCAATCCGTTTAAACGCACATTCTCCCCGGCGCTCGACACCGCCACCGGGTCCAAATCAAGCGCGAGCACCTGCTTCGCCCCCAGCTTCGCGGCTCCGATCGCCAAAATGCCCGAACCGGTGCCGACGTCGATAACCTCTTCGCCGCCTTGAATGACGCTCTCCAATGTGCGCAGGCAAAGCGAAGTCGTCGGATGCGTGCCGGTTCCGAACGCCATGCCGGGATCGAGCTCGATTATTTTCTCGTCTTGGCTCTTAGGCGCGTATTGTTCCCACGTCGGCTTAATGGTTAACGTATCCGATACGCGAATCGGCTTGAAATATTGCTTCCAGGCGTTCGCCCAATCTTCCTCGTTCACAGTGCGAAAACGAATGGTATATTGGCCCGGATCGATGTCGAATTCGCGCAGCTGCTCGATGCGAGGCCGTATTTGCTCCGCGATTTCGTCCATATCGGTTTCCTCGGCGAAGTAACCTTGAATGACTGCTTGTCCTTCCGGAATATCGTTCAGCGGAAACTCGTACCATTGCCCGAGCGATGTATCCCGCTTTTTGTTCAACGTTCCCGATTCTTCAATCGATACGCCGCCCGCACCCGCTTCATGCAAAAAATTGGAGATCATCTCCACCGCTTCCTCGGTCGTATGTATCGTTATTTCATGCCACAACATCGATGTTCCCCCCAAATTGCTTTATCGTTTTATTGTACTATACAATATAATATTTCACAAAAAAACTCCCGTGGTCGGGAGTTAAAATGCGTGTTCCAAAAGTCAGCTTTTCAGCACCGCTTAAAGAAGGGTGCCGCCTTCCAGTTCGATAATTCGCTCCGCCTTGTCACGCATCTCGTCGCTGACGCTCGCCGAGAGTACGATATGGCGCTGCGGAGCGCCGCCGTTGCCGTCGTCCCCGAGCGCGTCTCCCAGTTCGGAAACGGCAGCGAACGGAATCATTCCGCCCAATGCGGATGCGGTCGATCCCGGCATATAGCCCATGCCTCCGAGGGCGGCGGCGGCATAATACCCTTCTTCGTCCGAAAGTCCGGCATCGTCCGCGCGGCCGCCCGTCCGGTTGAACGACACTTGCTCGATTCGCAGCGCCTTCAACTTATTGGCTGCGGCTTCCGCGTCGGCCTCCCGCACGAACGCCGCTTTCAACTGCGCTTCGCTCATGGCTCTCACTCCGCTTCCTGGCGCCGGTCCGCTTCCGCCGCGCGGCGCTGCGCCGTTACATCCGCCTGATCCGCGAGCTCTTGCGCAAACTCGACATCTTCGTTTTTCGCGACCGGCAAACGGTTGTTAGGATTTGCGCGTCTTTTTCCGTTATTGTTGTTCATCGGTCTTCTCCTTAGCTGTTTCATTCTATTGATGGTAAGCCTTGCTTATCCTATAGAATGCTTCAAACAAAAAGATTTTAACCGGAAGGCGAAGATCGCCCGCCATCCGGGGCGATTCCGGCTTGAGCAGGCGATCTTCCGTCGCATTTATTCGACGGCGGGCCGAACTTCGGCGAACGAAGAAAGGGCTTGAGGGTGCTTTGCTTCCGCGTTGTTCCAAAATTTCAGCCTGCCTTCAGAAACGGGGATCTATACTGTATAAAATACAACATTTCGTTTCTTCTCCTGATAAAAATGCTGGCAATGTTGCAGTTTATACAACATTTTGCCTTTAGAGCGGGGCTTGAAGCGATTTCAACCCCGATTATGTTGCATTCTATGCAGCATAGCGCCCCATTCCGCCTTCTCTCCGCCCGAAATGTTGTATTTCTTACAACATGTCTGCGAGCGATTCGGCGGCGGGCAAATCGGCAACGGGCAAGATTGAAACAATCCGGCCCCCTCAGGGAGTGCCGGATTGTCTGCTTAAGCGGACTCCGTAATCGTTTGCGGTACGACGCGCTTCTTCAACCGGAAAGCGACGATGCTAAGCAGGAGCAATATGGCGAATCCTCCTGCCAATAATCCAATCGCGGCGCCCATCGTCAGGCGCTCGATCGTCCAGCCGGTGGCAAGCGGCAGCAGCGCGCCGCCAATCCCGCCGCAAGCGATGAGAATGCTGGTCGTTCGCTCCGTTCTGCCCGGCAGCAGCGCATTGGCGTAGATGAGCGCTATCGCGAAAATGCCCGACATCGTCAAGCCCAACGCCATAATGGCCGCGAACGAGCTCCATCCGTTCGGAGCGAAGCCGAAAGCGATAAAAATGACGAGCGATCCGAGCGTGCTCCAAAGCAAATAATTGGCGTATTGGATCTTCTCGGCGATGAAGCCGGCGAATAAGCGCCCGATCGCCATCGTAATCCAGAAAAACGTGACGCTTAGCGATGCGGCGGCCGGCGTGATGTTAATATGATCGATCAAAACGGCAGGGACGAAGTTGACGATGCTCATCTCGACGCCGACATAGACGAGAAAGAAGCAAGCGAATATAACGAGAAGCGGAAGTTCCCGCCGAACATATGCCGCTGTGCCGGTCTTAGCCGCGGAAACGCGGGCCGATTTGGCGATGTCGCGGTCTACTTTGCCAAGCGGCAATAGCGCCCAGCATAAAGCCATAATCAAAGAAAATACGCCAATTAGGATAAAAGAATACTGCCAGGCCGACCGTAAAATCAACCAACTGGCGATCAGCGGCATAACAAGCGCGCCGACGCCGAACAACACTTCCAGCCTGCTCATGACGACCGCTTTCTTCTCTTCGATATAATCGATGATCAACGCGCCGACAACCGCCTCGATGCCGCCGAACCCGAACCCGGCGACAAATCCGATCGCGTACATCCATTCCCAGGCGGGAAGGAAGCTGTACGCCAGTTCGGCAACGCCTAAGCAAGCGGACAAGACGACTAAACAGCTGCGCTTGCCCCATCTCGAAGATAACCACGGAATCGCCAGCACTCCCACAAGGAAACCGCTGAATTGAGCGAATACGAGTTGTCCGCCGACGCCGTAATTGACGCCGTAACGCCCGACCATCTCGACCAAAACCGATCCGATGACGACATGGGCCAATCCGATTAATAAATACGATAAACATCCCATCCAAATTAGTCTGTTCATTGGCTACGCTCCCGCATTCGATTCGTAATCCCCATATTATAAATCTTTTTACGAGAAAATCAATACAAATCATTCCAATTTGCTGTTTAGGAAAACGCCCGACATATAAAAAATATCCCGCTCCACGATGGCATTGTGGAACGGGACGGATGGCGAATTATTCGCCGCGAAACGCTCTTTTCATCCGGTCAAAAAATGATTGCTGCTGTTCATGCGTATGTTCGCCGTCTAATCCGGCAAACTGGCGGAGCAATTCCTTCTGCTCCTCGCTTAATTTCGTCGGCGTAACGATCACGACTTTGACGTGCTGATCGCCTTGCCCGATGCCGCGCAAGCGCGGAACGCCTTTTCCTTTCAAGCGGAAATAGGTTCCTGTCTGCGTTCCGGCCGGAATCTTCAGCTTCACCTTCTCGGTCAAGGTCGGAATCTCAATCTCGTCGCCGAGCGCCGCCTGCGCGAACGTGAGCGGCACTTCGCAATAGATGTCGTCGCCTTCCCGATCGAAGAAATCATGCGGCTTGACGCGGAAGACAATATATAAATCCCCCGGCGGTCCGCCGCGCAAACCGCTCTCCCCTTCGCCGGACATGCGCAGTTGCGCGCCGTCGTCGACGCCTGCCGGAATTTTGACGTGAATGGTGCGTTGTTTTTTCACTTTGCCCGCGCCGTGACATGTCGTACAACGTTCTTTGATGATTTTGCCCGTTCCGCCGCATGTGGAGCAAGCCCTGCGGTTGACCATCCGGCCGAACGGCGTATTCTGCACCACTTCCTGTTGGCCGGTCCCGCGGCATGTCGAGCAGGTTTCCGGCTTGGTGCCCGGTTTCGCCCCCGTACCGAAGCAAGTGTCGCAGTTTTCCGTACGCGGTATCTTAATGTCCGTTTCCTTGCCGAATACCGCTTCCTTGAACTCGATCGTCATCGTATATTGCAAATCGTTGCCGCGCTGCGGCGCATTCGGATCGCGCCGTCCGCCGCCGCCGAAGAACATGTCGAAGATGTCGCCGAAGCCGCCGAAATCCGCGCCGCCGAAGCCGCCTCCCATTCCCTGGTTCGGATCGATATGGCCGTATTGGTCGTACGTGGCGCGTTTTTGCGTATCGCTCAGCACGTCGTACGCTTCCTTCACTTCTTTAAACTTTTCTTCTGCGTCCGCGGCCTTATTGACGTCCGGGTGATATTGCCGTGCCAACTTGCGGTACGCTTTCTTAATCTCATCTTCGGACGCGTTCTTCCCGACGCCGAGCACTTCGTAGTAGTCCCGCTTGTTTGCCATTAGTCAACCCCCATCTTATGATTACAAAACGAAAGTCAAAGCCAAGTTTGCGCCTGGCTTTGACTATGCCGTTTCAACGTACGTTTGCGTTGCTGAAACTTATTTTTGATCTTTCTGATCGTCAACGACTTCGTAATCGGCGTCGATGACATTGTCCTTGCCTTTGGCTGCGCCGCCGTCTTGCCCCGCGTCTGCCCCGCCTTGCGCTTGCTGCGCCTGAGCCGCTTGCTCGTACAGCTTGACGGACAATTGCTGCACGATTTGCGTCAACTCTTCCGAAGCCGATTTGATCTCATCGATGTTATCCGATTCGACCGCTTTTTTCACTTTGTCCTTCGCGGCGTTCGCTTTGTCGATCTCTCCTTGATCCACTTTGTCTCCGAGATCTTTCAACGTTTTCTCCGTCGTGTAGACGAGTTGGTCCGCGTTATTTTTCGCTTCGACGAGCTCTTTGCGTTTGCGGTCCTCTTCGGCATGCAGCTCGGCGTCTTTCATCATGCGCTCGACTTCTTCGTCGCTTAAGCCGCTGGAGGAAGTGATCGTAATTTTTTGGCTTTTGCCTGTTCCTTTATCGGTTGCCGATACGTTGACGATCCCGTTCGCGTCGATATCGAAAGTAACCTCGATTTGCGGCACGCCGCGCGGTGCGAGCGGAATGTCGCCCAACATGAAGCGTCCGAGCGTTTTATTGCCCGCAGCCATTTCGCGTTCCCCTTGCAATACGTGGATTTCAACGCTAGGCTGATTGTCCGCATAAGTGGAGAAAATTTGCGATTTGCTTGTCGGAATCGTCGTGTTGCGTTCGATCATTTTCGTAAATACGCCGCCGGCCGTTTCAATTCCGAGCGACAGAGGCGTCACGTCGAGCAGAACTACGTCTTTTACATCCCCTGTCAATACGCCGGCCTGAACCGCCGCTCCGAGCGCGACGACTTCGTCCGGGTTCACGCCTTTGTGCGGCTCTTTGCCCGTCAAACGTTTAATCGCTTCTTGTACGGCCGGAATGCGGGTGGAACCGCCGACCAACACGACTTTATCAATATCGTTCGGCGTTAAGCCGGCGTCGGTTAACGCTTGTCTTGTCGGGCCCATTGTCCGTTCGACGAGCGATTCGGTCAATTCCTCGAATTTGGCGCGTGTCAAATTCAATTCCAAGTGTTGCGGAACTCCGTCAACGACGGTAATGAACGGAAGCGAGATCGTCGTCGTCATGACGCCGGACAATTCTTTCTTCGCTTTTTCCGCCGCGTCTTTCAAACGTTGAACCGCAGCTTTGTCTTTGCTTAAGTCGATGCCTTGTTCCTTTTTAAACTCGGCTACCAAATGGTCGATAATCGCTTGGTCGAAATCGTCGCCGCCCAGATGGTTGTCGCCGCTCGTCGCCTTCACTTCAAAGAAGCCGTCGCCAAGCTCCAGAATGGATACGTCGAACGTTCCGCCGCCAAGGTCGAAGACGAGAATCGTTTGATCGTCCGCTTTTTCCATCCCGTATGCCAAAGCGGCCGCCGTCGGTTCGTTCACGATGCGAAGCACATCCAGGCCGGCGATTTTGCCGGCGTCTTTCGTCGCTTGGCGCTGGCTGTCGTTGAAATAAGCCGGAACGGTAATGACCGCTTGCGTGACCGGTTGGCCCAAATACGCTTCGGCATCGCTTTTCAGCTTTTGCAGAATAATCGCGGAAATTTCCTGCGGCGTATAATCTTTGCCGTCGATCGTTTCTTTATGATTCGTGCCCATGTGGCGCTTAATCGAAATGATAGTGCGGTCGGGATTCGTAATCGCCTGGCGTTTCGCCGTTTCCCCGACGATACGCTCGCCGTCCTTCTTGAATCCGACGACCGAAGGAGTCGTCCGGTTGCCTTCCGGATTCGGAATAACGACCGCCTCGCCGCCTTCCATTACCGCAACGCAAGAGTTTGTCGTTCCTAAATCGATACCGATTACTTTACCCATACTACTACCTCCTGAATATATTGTGAGCTATTTCCACATCTCGGTTACCCGCTTACTTTCACCATAGCCGGGCGCAATACTTTATCCTTCAACATATATCCTTTTTGGACTTCTTCGACCACGATGCCTTCTTCATGATCGTCCGATTCCACTTGCATAATCGCCTGATGGAATTCGGGGTTGAAAGGCTGGCCGACCGCGTTCATCGCTTGCAGTCCTTCCTGTTCCAACACTTGAAGGAACTGGCGGAAAATCATGTCCACCCCTTTGGAAAAGGAGGACATTTCGGGATTGTCCTGGCCTGCCTGCAAGGCTCGTTCGAAATTGTCGACAACCGGCAGCAATTGGTCGATCAGTTTCATCGAAGCGTATTTGGCCAATTCTTCTTTTTCCTTCAGCGTACGTTTGCGGAAGTTATCGAAATCGGCTTGCGCTCTCAGCAGCCGTTGATTGTTCTCTTCGGCCAATGCGCGCAACTGTTCCAATTCATTCGTTTGCTCCGTCGGCTGCTCTGCGTTCGCTTCCGTTTCCGTCCGCTCCTCTGCCGGAGATTCTGTATGTGAAGAAGCAACTTCTTGTTGCTGATCATTCGTCTCTTCCATTGTCTCGTCCACCTTCTTATCCATCGTATTCTCTTTCCGATTCACGATTCATTCACCTCCTTGACGCATTTTGATGACATTATGAATGCGCAGCACGGCGGCCGCCACTTCGCCCGCGGCCTGCAGCGCGTGTATTTTCACCAATGCGGGATCGACGATCCCCAGTTCGGCGTAATCGATCAAGCCGCCTGTATCGCAATCGACGCCGATCGAATCGCAATTTTGCTCGAGCTGCGCCGCCCGCGCCTCCTCCACCTTCTCGAGCGGATTAAATCCGGCGTTCAAGACGATTTGCGCCATCGGTTTGCTGAGCGCTTGCGCCACCGCCATCAGTCCGAACGTTTCCATTCCTTTGACCGTATCCCGATGACGCTCGAGCTCGGCGGCGACGGCCAATTCCGTCGTGCCTCCGCCGGGCAGAATGCCCCGCTTCACGGCGGCTTGAACGGCGGAAGCCGCATCGGCGGCGATCCGCGCGCGCTCGCCTACCACTTCGGCGGTGCTGGCGCCGACGATGATCGTCACCGTCTGGCCGTCTATCGCTCCCTCGATCCGCTGCTCGCTCGCCGCCAGCCGAACGCGTTCGAGCCGTTCGTCATAGTGTACGCTGCCCACAGTGCCTAGCATGCGTCCGATTTCTTCTTCCGACTTATGTAAGGCCGTACGGCGCATCGGAACGGCTCCGGTCAGGCGGCATATGCGCGCGATTTCGTCCCGGTTCACCCTTTGCAGGACAATCATTCGATGATCGTGGCAGAACTGCTCGGCATCCGGATGAATGCCCCGTTCAAGCACGATCAGCCCGATATCGAGCGCCCGGAGCCGTTCGAGCTGCGCCTCGAAATGTTGGCGCAATTCCATATATCGCGCCAAGCCCGCTTCCGTCGCCATCAACTCTTCGCCGAACTGCTCCGGCTCGAGCGCGTCGCGCAGCACTAACACGCGCGCGTCCGTTCTAGCCGTTACGGCATGGCGGTGAACCGGCTTGTACCGAAGCAGTATGCCCGGCCATACTTCGTTGTCCGCCTTTTCATGCGCCGATACGGCGTCGGCCAAATGAAATTGCGGGTCCAGCAATTTGTCCTTGCCGAGCCGCTGCGCCGCTTCCATCACCAAATGGACGATGTCCGCTTGTTCGCGCCCGGCGATGTAAGCCGTTTGCCTTAGCAGCGGATCGTCCAAGCTGGTAACGGGACGGGCCCGGCGCTGCAGCGCTTCGATCGCCAGAGCGACGCCGCGCTGCAAACCGGACACGACTTTGGTAGGAGGGACGCCGCGCGTCACCTGGGAGACGCCTTCCTGCACCATGGCGCCCGCGAGCACGGTCGCCGTCGTCGTGCCGTCCCCGACTTCCCGCTGCTGGGAACGTGCGACCTGAATCAACAGTTTGGCAGCGGGGTGAGTCACATCCATCTTATCCAATATCGTGACCCCGTCATTCGTAATGATAATCTCCCCGTTAGTACCGACGAGCATCGCATCCAGCCCCTTCGGGCCGAGCGTGCCTTCAACGGCGGAACATACGGCCCGGATCGCGCCCGCATTGTTAATCAGCGCCGCATAACGCTCGTCGCTATCGAGCGCGTTTGGTTTCCCTTGACTCATACCCGCCGCTCCCCTCTCAACCTTATTTAAACCAGCGTTCCAAAACGATTGTCAAATCTTTCGACAAATAATTGAGGAGGCCGAGCACTTTGCCATACTCCATTCGCGTCGGACCGAGTATGCCGATCGTCCCCATCGTTTTGCCTTCGACGGTATACGTAGCCGTAATCAAACTACAGTTATTAAATGCCTGATGGTTGTTTTCCGTGCCGATTCGAACTTGAATGCCGTCGGGAACCGAGGAAATAATTTTCGTAATTGTCGGCGTTTCTTCCAATAAATCGAGAATCGTCTTCACCTTGTCGACGTCGCGGAATTCCGGCTGATTCAACATATTGGTCGCTCCGCTCAAGAAGACGCGATGATCGCCGCCGCCTTCCAAGGCTTGCTCGACGACGTCGATCAGTTCCTCGTAATGCGACACGTATTTGCGCATTTCCCGCCCGACTTCGTTGATTAATTTCGATTTCAATTTATATAAAGGGACGCCCGTCAGCCTATGATTTAATATGTTGGCGATCTTCTCCAGTTCCGATGCGGAGACGCCCGCAGGCAACGTTAACGTCTTATTCTCCACATGGCCCGTATTCGTCACGATAATCGCTACGGCCGTATGCTCGCTCAGCGGCAGCAATTGAAAATGGCGCAACGAAGTGTCGAACACTTCGGGCCCCAGGACGATCGACGTATATTTAGTCATATTGGACAAAATAGCCGCGGCGTGCTGGATCAATTGTTCCATCGCACTTATCTTTTCCGCAAAAAAAGATTTCATCAGGTTCAAATCTTCTTCATCGATCTCGCCGAATTTCACCAAATGATCCACATAATAGCGGTATCCTCTATGAGAAGGAATTCTGCCCGCAGACGTGTGCGGTTGTTCCAGAAAACCGAGTTCTTCCAGGTCGGACATTTCATTGCGAATCGTCGCAGGGCTGAAACCGACTTCCCCCCGCTTGGAAATGCTTCGGGAGCCTACCGGCTCTGCAGAACGAATGTAGTCGTCCACGATTGCGGTTAAAATCATTCTTTGACGTTCCGTTAGCATGCCTAACCCCTCCCCTGCCCGTTTCGTTCAATTCGTTAGCACTCTTACCCACTGAGTGCTAACCGATAATACAAAAATACCAAACTGACAAGACGATTGTCAAGTCGGTTCAGTATCTTTACAGCGGCTATTTCATAAATCAGGCGATTATCCTTTGACCGCCCCTACCGTAACGCCTTCGAGGAAGTATCTTTGCAGACTGAAGAAGAGCACGAACATCGGCAGAGCGGCGATCGTAGCCCCGGCCATCATCGGCGCGAAATACGTCGAGTTGGCAAAGCGGAAATTTTTTAACCCGACCTGAATCGTCTGCATATCCATCGTATTCGTGACAAGCAGCGGCCAGAAGAAGGTGTTCCAGCTATCCATAAAGGTCAGGATGGCCATCACGGCGAGGACCGTTTTGGACAACGGCAATATAATTTTCAAATAAATTTGAAATTGATTGCAGCCCTCCACTTTGGCGCATTCCAATATTTCCGAAGGGATGGAGCTCATAAATTGCTTGGCCAGAAAAATATTGTACACCGTAACAATGCCGGGAAAAATTAACGCGCCATACGTATTTTGCAGCTCGAAAATATTGACGAATAAAATGTACAAAGGCACTTGCGTCACTTGATACGGGATCATCATGGCGCATAGCAATATCGCAAACAGCAAGCCGCTTCCCCTGAAGCGAATTTTCGAGAAAGCGTACCCCGCCATACTGGCGAAGACGACGTTCGTCACCATAACGCTGGTCGCCACGATGAGGGAGTTAACAAGCCATCTCACCGAATGTTCGCTGTAATCGAAGAAAAATTTATAGGAAGCAAGCGAAATTTTCTCAGGGAAGATTGCATAATTGATTGCTGCCGCCTCAACGGGATCGCCGAACGATGAGATCACCATAAAGTAAATAGGAAAAATAGTCGCTAACGCAAAGAGCAGAAGGATGATAACAATAACGGTGTTTCTAATATATTTAACTGCAGGTCTGCCTACATGATTATGATACAGCGCCATATGCCGTTCTCCCCTTCCTTCCCGATCAATATTCTACATCTTTGCCGAGGAATTTGAATTGAACCAATGAGATTCCGGCGATAATGAGCGCCAACAGCAACGATTGCGCAGCCGCCTTGCCGAATTCGAAATATTTAAACGCGTTGTTGAAAATGAGCAAACCTACCATGGTTGTCGCATTATCGGGCCCGCCGCCCGTCATGAGGAAGGCGTTCTGAAATACTTGGAACGAACCGATGACTCCGGTTACCAACAAAAATAATGTCGTCGGTTTTAGAAAAGGAATAACGATATACCATAGTTTTTGCAAGAAAGAGGCGCCGTCCAGTTCGGCGGCTTCATAATAACTGTTGTCGATCCCCATCAATGCAGCCAAATAAATAATGATGCTTGTGCCGTGACTGGACAGCCATGACATCAGAACAAGCGAAAACATAGCATAGGCGCTTGTGCCGAGCCAGTTTTTGTTCTCCGCGCCGAATACCCCGATGAACTCGTTCAGGATGCCGGCAGGCAGCGGGTCGTAAATCCAAAGCCATACGACGGCCAAGGTAACGCCGGAAGCGACCATAGGCAAGTAATAGATGGCCTTGAACGTCGTTTGCGCCCATTTCTTCAAAGGCAAAACCAGAATCGCCACGCCGAAGGACAGGATCAGGTTGACCGGCACGGTTAAAGCGGTGTAAACGACCGTATTGCCTATCGATTTCCAGAATAAAGAATCTTGAAACGTGTTCGCATAATTCGCCAAACCGGTGAAGGTGGACCCTAACGGATTATATTCCTGAAAACTGATAATGAAAGCGCTGACAACCGGATACGCCGTAAACAACGCATAGACAACCAACGCCACAGCGATAAACGCCCAGGCCCATGCCACGTCTCCTCTATTTTTCCGTTTTCTCGTCGATATCATTGGTTGAATCATACCACCGGTCCCCTTTTTTTATCACTTTTCATGAACATGGATCGGATAGCCGCATCCGATATGCGGCTATCCGATTCGGATCTTAATCTTTGACGATTCCGTCTTCGCCGAACGCTTTGACGGCGGCTTCTTTCACCGCATCATACATCTGTTCGGGCGTAATTTCATTGGCGAGCAGCGCCTGGAATTTCGGAACGATGACTTCATCCTCGATTTTGATCGCCTTCGCGCCCAAATCGGTCGGAATATCCGGACGGGCCGGCGTTGCATTGGCTAGCATAAATTCGACTGCAGCGACATTGTCGGGGTTTCTATTCGTTTCCATGCTTGCGGCAGCTTCTTTGGCGCTCTTCGTAATATGAGCCGCGAAGATATCGTTATTCGTGAGGGCGGCAATTTTGCCGCTAGCCAGGAAATAAGCCGCTTTGACAACATTCGCCTTATGTTCCGGCGTCGGTTCCTTCTTGCCGCGGAAAGTGACGTATCCGTCAACGACCGTGCTTGCTTGCAGCTTCTGTCCCGCGAACGTAGGAACAGGCAGAACAATATATTCTACTTCGATACTGTCTTTCACCGCGCTGCCGTCGTTGGCCTTAATCTTTTCGTTGTTTTTATTGGCCAAGTTTTCGAAGGTGGCGAGTCCTTTGCCCGTAATCATCGTCTGGCCTGTCAGGAACATGTTCCAGCGTTTGCCGGCGTCGATGGAGCTTAGTTCTTTCGGCATCGAACCGTCGTCGATCATTTCCCGGATCGCTTTCAATAATACCAAATAGTTTTTGCTGGTGTAAGCGAATTTCAAGTTTTCATCGAATGCGGCCGGCATTCCGGCGTTTTTCGCTAAGATGCTCAAATAATCTTTCGCCGTGGCGGCGCCGGCCGTAGCAAATACGAATCCGTAACGGCTCGTTTTATTGCCGTCCTTGACGACTCCTTTTTTGATCGCCTCGCGGAATTCTTCATAAGTCCAGCCGTTTTTCTGCACCGTTTTGTAGTCGATTCCCGCATCTTCCATAAACTTTTTGTTTCCGCCGATCGCATGAACTTCCATATAAGCCGGGAAGCCGTAAATGCCGTCCCCGTTTCTCATATAATCTAACGGAGCTTTGTCGAAATCTTCAAACATTTCCGGCGTCGCCGCATCGGAAATATCCATCAGCATGCCTTGCTGAACGTATTTGGCAATCGCCGCGGACGAAATAAAGGCAAGATCCGGCGGATTGCCCGCATTGACTTGCGTATCGAGCTTCTGCGTCATATCGTCCCAGCTGGCAGGCTCCAATTTCAAGGTCAAGTTAGGATATAGTTTGTTAAATTCCTTTTGAATTTCTTCGAACCGGTCCTGGAATTCAAGTGTTACCGGCGGCAGCAGCGCGGTAATCGTATCTTTCTCTTCCGTTTTCGGCGTCTCGCCGGAATTCGAATTATCCGGTTCCGTCGCGGCGGCCGGCGGATTTTCATTGCCTTGCGTCGTGGTGGAGCCGCCGCCTCCGCCGGATGAACATGCCGCCATCGTCCCAAGCAGCATCATGAGAGCCATAATAAATGCGAAAACACGTATTTTTCTTTTCATCGAAATAACCCTCTCTTCAAAATATCTATTTATATAAAAAATCATGACTGCCTAAAGCACTTTCATGCAAGAACGAATCGCCGCTTTCAATTTCCCGTCATGCTGCCCCAGCGCTCGTTCCGCACTCTCCGCATCCAACCCGGTTTTCATCATCATTATGGCAAGCTTGCAGTTCATGGAAGCCTTTTCAAGAAAATGAATCGCCGTTTCCGAATCCGCTCCGGTAGCAGCTTTGATGATGCGGATCGAGCGGTCGTACAATTTGTTATTGCTCGCTTTCAAATCTACCATGAGGTTATTATATGTTTTTCCCAATTTCACCATCGTGCAAGTCGTAAGCATGTTGAGGACCAATTTTTGCGCCGTGCCTGCCTTCAGTCTCGTAGACCCCGCAATGACCTCCGGTCCGACGACGGGCGCAATGCAAATTTTGCAGACACCCTCCAATTTTGAATTTTTATTATTGGTAACACCTATCGTTTCGGCCCCGATCTCGGCGGCCTTCTGCAAACCGGCAATAACGAAATTCGCGCTTCCGCTGGCGGATATTCCGATCACAGCGTCCCGATTCGTCACGCCGCAGCGTTCAATGAGCGCTATCCCCTCCTCTTTATTGTCTTCGAAACCCTCGACAGCCAATCGCAGCGCCACATCGCCTCCGGCTATATGCCCTTGCACCATGCTAGGGTCAACGCCGAACGTCGGCGGACATTCGGATGCGTCGAGCACACCTATTCTGCCTGAAGTCCCAGCGCCTATGTAGAACATTCTGCCGCCGTTTTTAAGTACTTGATGCAGAATATCAACCGCTTTCATAATTTGCGGAATTTCTGCAGCTACTGCGGCTGGAACCTTAGCATCTTCCTGGTTGAGGAGTCGGAGCATTTCCTCTGTCGTACACTCGTCTATCATCTGAGTACTCTGGTTAATCTTCTCCGTTGTCAGTCCAGCGAAATATTCATTCATACCTATTCTCCTACCCTCAATGTTGCATGAGTTGATCAATCTCTCGATAAAGATGTTTGAGTTAATATTAATGGAAGCACTATCATTTCGTCAATACAATTTGAAATAAAATTTTATTATAAAAATAATTGTCGGTTTTAAATTTCTTTTTTAGGACAAAAAATGACACCGTCTTTGGATATAGCCGATGTCTTTCATTGTTCATTTTCGATGCTTGCTCGCTAATATATTGTGGGTTTTGGTCAAATATTTTTTCACGTTCTGATATTCCGCGCTCGCCACCCCGGCGAATAAAATGTCGACAACCGTCAGCATCGCGATTCGCGATCCCATTGCGCCGCTGCGGATTGAAATCTCCGGCGTAGAGATGCTGAGCAAAATATCCGATTTATCCGCCAACTCGCTTTTGTTGTATTTCGTAATGGCAATCGTGCTTGCGCCGTTCTTCTTGGCGATTTCGAGCGAGTCGAGAATTTCCACCGTGTCGCCGGAATTGGAGATAAAGATCGCCACGTCGCCTTTGCCCATCAAAGTAGCGGCAGTCAACTGGCCGTGTCCGTCGGTATACGAATGGCATATTTTATTGATTCTTGAAAATTTCTGTTCCGCATCTTTGCATACGAGCCCGGAAGCGCCGACGCCGAAAAAGACGATGCGGTTGCAAGTTCGCAGTATCTTCACCGCGCGAGCCACTTCATTGCGATTCATAACGCTAAGCGTATCTTCGATAGACTTGATATTGTTAAGAGAAATATTGGCGATGATCGTGGACAGATCGTCTCCCGGCTGGATGTCCGTGTACTGGTTCTTATGTTCCTCGTCCATCGAACCTAAAGAAGCGGAAATGCTGACGATAAAACTGCGGTAACCGCTGTAACCCATCGTTTTGCAGAAACGAAGGACGGACGCGTCGCTCGTCTTGCTCAATTGCGCCAAGCTTTTAATCGACAGATGCGGAATTTCCTCCAAATTGGCCAATATATACTCGGCCACCATTCTCTCTACCGGCGTCAAGCTATCCTTCATGTCCCGAATTTTGATCAAAATATTATCGTGTATCGCCATAGCTTCCTCCTATTTGCATAGAATATTTCCCCGCTTCCGTACCGAACTGAAATTCTATTTTATATTAAGCGTATTTCTCGCAAATGACAAGATAGAGAAAGTTGAATAAATAAAGAAAATATGCATCGATTCCGAATTTTTATTTCAAAATATATCAATCATAATAAAATTTTATTCTGAATTTTATTGTAAAGGATTCGGCCGCCATGCTATAATAGCGCCAAATCGATATGGAATTCCAGTCTAAAGGGGCATGAGGGTGGACGTGATGAAGAACAATAAATTGAAGATCGCCATTATCGGCTCGGGCAGCACCTATACGCCGGAGTTGATCGAAGGCATGATCAAACGCAAAGGCTCGCTTCCGATAGGCGAATTGGCGCTTATGGATATCGATGAGAGAAAGCAGGAAATCGTCGGCAAATTATGCGAGCGCATGATCCGGGCGGAACAGATCCCTTGCCGCGTCGTGATGACGCAAAGCTTGGACGAAGCGCTCCGGGATGCCGATTTTGTGCTGGGTCAGATTCGCGTAGGCAAGCTGCCCGCGAGAGTTCTCGACGAGAAAATCCCGCTCAAATACGGCTTGATCGGCCAGGAAACTTGCGGCATCGGCGGCTTCTTCAAAGCGATGCGCACCATCCCGGTCATGCTGCAAATCGCGGAACGGATGAAAGCGTTATGTCCGGAAGCGTGGCTCATTAATTTCTCCAACCCGGCCGGAATCATTACGGAAGCGCTGCTGAATCATACCGAAGTGAAGATGCTCGGGCTATGCAACGTTCCGTTCAATATGTTCAAAAGCATTCGCGAAAAACTTCAGTTGAAGGATCCGAAGTTTACTTATGTCGGCCTTAATCATCTCAGTTGGATTACCGCGATTGAGCAGGACGGGACCGATTATTTGAAGACAGCGTTACATATGGGACTCAACAGCGAAGCGATGAAGAACATTCCTTCCAGCGGCTTCGGCAAAGAGCTTGTGCAAATGGTAGGAGCTATCCCTTCCTCTTATTTGGAATACTATTATTTCAAAAATAAAAAATTGAAAGTTTTGATGGAGAGCGAGTTGTCGCGAGGCGAAAAATGCATGCAAATCGAAGAGGAATTGCTGCAAATTTACGCCGATTCCAGGCTTCATAGCAAGCCCGAACAGCTCTCTTCCCGCGGCGGGGCCAACTACTCTGAAGTAGCGATCAGTCTTGTCGACGCGATCTATAACGACAAGCAAGAGGTGCATGTCGTCAATGTGCTCAATCGCGGCGCGTTGGATTTCATGGAAGACTCCGACGCCGTCGAGGTGTGCGCCATAGTCGGCAAAGACGGCGCGAAGCCGATCCCGATTCGCGATTTCACAAACCGGCATATTATCGATTATATGCGCATGGTCAAAGCGTACGAGCGGGAGACCGTCGCCGCCGCGGTAAGCGGCAGCGAAGACGCCGCCATGCGCGCGCTGCTGATGAATCCGCTGGTAGGCGATTACGATGCGGCCATTGCCAGTTTCCATGAATTGAAGGAAGCCCACAAGGCGTATTTGCCGCAGTTCTTCCATGGAGTTACGCCATCATGACCGACAAAAAATACGTAATCGGGGTCGATGGGGGCAATAGCAAGACAGATTACTTTCTATTCGACATGCAGGGCGATTTTATCGATCATATTCATGCCGGCACATGCAGCCATGAACGTTTCTCCGACGGGTATGCCAGCGCATATCGGGTCATGAACGAGAATATACAGCTTCTGCTTGCGCGCAATCAATTAACGATGGATCATGTCGCCACCGGCGCCTTCGGTCTGGCCGGCGCGGATCTTCCGTCGCAGAAAGCCAGCCTGTGCGAAATCGTAGAGCGGATCGGCTTTGCCCGTTACGCTTTGGACAACGACTCTTTTCTCGGCATTAAAGCAGGCAGCGACAAGGGCTTCGGCGTCTGCTCCATCAACGGCTCCGGTACGTGTACGGGCGGCATTTCCCCCAGCGGCAAACGTCTGCAAGTAGGGGGCATGGGGAGCGAGCTTTTCGGCGACGAAGCCGGCGGATACTATTTAGCCCGCAAAGTGCTTCGGGCCGTCTACGACTATTACTATCGCTCGGGACCGAAAACCTCCATGACCGATCCCGTCATGGAGCTATTGCAAATCCCGGATAAAGAAGCCTTCGCCGAAGCAACCATGGATTACGTGCTCGCGCGTTCGCTTCCCAACACCGAGTTGATGCAAATCATGTTCTCCGCGGCGGATCAAGGGGATCGCGCAGCCATCGGCATTATCGACAATACTGCCAAACAATTGGCGCAATCCACCGTAGGATGCATGCACAATCTCGATTTCGGAACGGACGTCGATGTCATTCTAGCCGGTTCCGTGTGGGTCAAAGCGGAAAGTCCTTTGTTGTTTGAAAAATATGCCGACTATGTCGAGCAATTGACCCGGCATCGCTGCCATTTCGTCATCCTCCAAGTTCCGCCTGCGACCGGCGCCGTCCTATGGGCGCTGGAACTGGCATGGGGCCGCCCGGTTGATTCGGAGATACGCCGGAACATCATTGATACAATAATGCATTTGTAATAGGGAAATTCTATCCCGCCGAAGGTGATAAAATCCTAGTGCCGCTTTGGCACTAGGATTTTATGTTGTCTATTTTGCAATTCATTTTTCAGGTTCGCTTCATTCATTTTCAAGTTGAGAATCAGCTTTTTCAGTTTCTCTTTGTTTATTTTCCTTGTTATCGTATATTTGATAAACACGTTCTTAATCAACTGGGCAAAGTTCGCGATATATTCCGCCTGCGCAATCACCGCTTGACCGGATTTCACTTGAGTCAAATATTTGGAGAGCAAATATCTCGATCCCGTGACCATGGCTAACGCATGATCTATTTTCGTTAATGTCTCATCATTCATATCCTCGTCTACTTGCGCAAAAATCCACTCATACAAAGAAAACGTATCGTCATTACGATCCATCCGATCTTGAAAAAGAGATTGTATTTGAGCGAATTGCAAGGCAGACGGATCATAATCCAAATAAACCAACTCGATTGGATATTTCGAATATTCCAACGCTTTCGCCATTGCATTTTCATCCACAAACCCGGTAAAATCGGGATCAAAATCATGCAAATAATAGAACGTCTCCCGTTCCTCTTGTTTATATGCCGAAATAATAAATGAATGAAAAAAGTGATTTTTTAAATAGTAAACGCGATGTGCAAAATAAAATTGATCCAACCAAATAAAAACGACTTTTCCTCTGTCAATCATGTCCTTAATGGAACGTTCCGCTTGCTTTATGTCTTTGCATAAAATCGCTTTTTCTTGAATGCCTACCAGTTCCAAGTCTTCTTTGCCGAGCAGGCTGCTATTATACTGATACCTTGATTTCCCCTCGCATACGATTTGCTGAAATAATTCATCCGTTTTTTCCATAGCGTTATAAAAAAGCAATTCGACGGGAGCGTTGATCGCGCTTAAATAACTAATGAATTGCATTTTGCGGCAATTCAAATGCAATGATCCTTGATAGGCGGCAATGGGAATCGTCATCGGTCCATCTCCTCGATAATCGTTTGCACAAACTTAACATGCCGGATTCAGGCAATTTCGACAAGCTCTTGACACGGGAAAAATTCGATAATAAGGAAGATCGGTTTCGATCGATGGATAATGCTGTATTTTTTGAAAAACAATAATTCGGATGTGGAACGAAAGTGGGAATTCAGGCTTTCGCTGCCGGCCACTCCCGTTTCCAGAATATCGCGAATCGTCTCCAATTTGTATTTGTCGATGACCCGCCCTATAGGCAATTGACTGTCGTTCAAGTCTTGAACGGCTTCCGCAGGAAGGTTGTCCAAATAGACTAATGAAATGGCATGCAGCACAGGCGTCCGATCGTTTCCCGCGACATAAATGTCCACTTCTCTTACGGCGACGTTCCCGGCGGAATCGAAGTCCGCTTTTGAGCTTAGCAGATGTTGCACTTTCTCCGGTACATGACCCGTAACCTGATTAACGACATTCACTTTCACTTGCGAATCGTAATATAACTCCAACAAATCGGTCATGGAAGACTTCGTATATAAGAGCAATCTTCCGTATGGGCTTAATTTGTCCAAAATCCCATTCATGCCGAACCCACCTCATCTCTTTGATTAAACTCGCCGCATTCATCCTATCTTCGCATTTTTTTAAACCGATCTGTAAATAACGGTTCTTCTTGAATGTACAGTTTGACGGGGATTTGAAAATCTTCAAGCTTATCCCGACAAAACATGCGGACCTTTCCCTTCAATTCCTGTCCCGTCATCGGTACCGCCAACTTTACAACCGCTGTCACCATTTGCCCCAGCAGCATATTCGGCTCCCCTTTGACGGCAACGTCGGCCAATTCGGGCATTTGCATCAAAACATTCTCGACTTCGACCGGGTATACTTTTCTTCCCCCGACATTGATCATTTCCGACTGCCTGCCAAGCAGCCTTATATATCCATTGTCCTCGCAAACCCGATCTCCGGTATGAAACCATCCCTCTTCGTCGAACGGATTCGGAGCGTTCAAATATCCTTCCATTGCAAACTCGGATCGGATGTAAAGGATGCCGTTCACGATCTTGGTATCGATCCCTTCGCCGCCGATCATAAGCCAAGGCGAATCGGAACTCCTCGATTTAGCCCGCAATATTCCGATCTCCGACAGCCCGTAGGTTTGACGCAACTCGATATTAGGCAGCGCCCTTCGCACTTGTTGCAGCGTAACATCGGGAATCACTTCCGTTCCGTAAGTAATCATCTTTAATGAAGAGATGTTGTATCGAGTATACGCTTCCGATAACAATAACAAATTCAGAAAACTCGGCGTTGTAGGCAGCAATTCGACGTTGTATTTTTCGATGAGCGCGCAAATATCGTTAGGATTGCGGCTTGAAGGAATAATAATCGTCCCTCCGTTGGCCAATGTATGGAATAACGTATTCAGGCCGCCGATATGATCGAATAGGAGAAACGTTAGCGTCCTTAACGTTTCTCTTGGCGTCTTGTACCGTTCAAGAAATTTGGCGAAATCGTGAAGCATCGCTTTCGGTTGTCCGGTCGTTCCGGATGTAAACAAGATCAAGCCCGCCTTGCCTTGTGAAGTAAAATTCGCCAGGAAGGGGGAATGCTCGCGAACGATCGGGTTGGAAACCGAATAGCGATTCCCTTGGAAGCGAATGCATCGATTGACTTGGGCGATGCTCATCATTTCATCCTGCTTATATCTGGTTCCCGCCGTTAACGGAACGACGGTGTTGCCATTGGCCGCAAATGCGAGGATCGCGGCGCATACGTTCGGAGAGTAGTCTCCTTCCAACATGATGACTTCATTTGGCCGAATTTCATGTTCCTCGATCGTTTGCAGCCATTGTCGGTAATCGGCAACGATGTCCTTGAAACGGATCGGCTTATCTTCAAATATCATCGCGTTCCGATGTTCAAAGCCGGACATTTTGCGCAGCAGCCAGTCCATTATCGACCCTCCTTCGGCGAGTGTTCAATCATTTCCAAATGACCCACGGTTCGCTCCCATTTTTTGTATGATATAGCCCTTCAAGGAACGAAAGTTGCTAAATATAGGGAGACTTATTTCTTCCTCTTTCACTGTAATCTGAAACTCTTCCTCCGCGTCGGCGAGAAAATGAACCATTGCAATGGAATCCAGGCCCAGATCGTTCATCAGATCCGTGTCCGGCTCAATCTCCGCCGCATTTCGCCCCACACTTGTACTGCGACGCAGAAGCTCTATAATTTTGTCATCGAGATCAGTTTGCATTGGCATCCCCTCTTCTCATTGCCTCGTCCAGCCACATTAAAAATCGCAGCTCCGATTCCTTCAAACATTCAATTTGCTCCATTAATGCAGCCATCGCCGAACGATCTTCCGGCTTGTTATTATATTTAAGAAGCAGGAAATTTAAATGGTTCCAAGCCGCGGCAATTTGGTCCATATGCCTTTGTCCCGTTAATTCCGCATCGTCGCTCAACGAAGCCAGTTCCCGATAAGCGCCCCAAATCTTGGAACGGATTTTTTTGATGGAGGAAATCGATAGATTGTTTTGCTTGACCCAGGCCGTTCGTTTGGAACGAGTCCAATCCAACGAATTTTTTACGTCATTTCCGAAACAAGTCCACGCATTGATTCCGATTTTCCGATTTTGCAGCAGCAGGCTAATCGAACTCCATTTATCCGCCGGCTTGTTTACATCGGGGTTGACGTTGCCGGTAGCCTGATAGTGCTTAAGATTCCGATTGGAAGCATAGGCAAGGCATATGTTCGTGTCGGGAGAAGAAACGGGGGAAGAATCGCCGGACAATATAAAAAAATGCAGCTCTTCCCTGTCGGTTCTCGCCATGCCGGCATGCAGCATTTGCTCCAACGTCAGCTCGGCCCATGTATGAACGACCGGATCGGATATGAGGAATGTTCGTTGGCGTTCGTTCCAACCGTAAATCAGAATCGCATGATTCAAGCCGGCGGATTCCATCGTTACATACGCTCTAGGGAAATAGTCCAGCCCCGAAGCCGTAGTAAAAGCGATGACGGAATAACCTTGGCGAATCCAATGGATCAAACGGTTCGTATCGCCTTTTTCGAATTGCAGCTCGATATCGTATAAATATTTCAGCGCAATATGTCTGGCGTCTTTGCTGGATAACAGCGTTCGCCGATCGTATTTCAAATTCCAGTAATCAAGCAGCATGATCCGTTCGTCCCTGCCGGTCATATGCAAGTAGGTTAGAATACATGAGGCAAAACATTCCATATAGCCTAAATAGATATGCTTGTGGCCGCGCATTTCCGTTGCCTCGCCAGTCAACGCCATCTCTCCTTCCCCGAAAAACGGGTGGTCCCTCATCCCGTTTGCGCCACTTTCTCCAATAATTCGCTTGTTTTTACCATTTGGGCGTACAGTTTGGACCGTTTCATTAATTCGTCGTGCCCGCCGGAATCGCGAACGGTCCCATGCTCCAACACATAAATGAGATCGGCCGAGCGGATGCTTTCCAGCCGATGCGTCGATATAAGAATCGTTTTTCCCTTCATCGCCTTCCGAATGTTGGAAAGGACCTGCAATTCGGTTTGGCGGTCAAGCGCCGAAGTAGGCTCGTCCAAAATAAGAATGTCCGGGTTCCCGATCAATGCCCGAGCGATCGCCAAGCGTTGCCGCTGCCCTCCGGACAAGCGGGACCCTTGATTATCAATCTGCGTATGGATTCCGTGAGGCAGCGAATCCACAAACGATTTCAGATCCACCTCGCATAAAGCCCGGTAAACTTCATCTTCCGCAGCATCCAGTTTGCCGAGCGCGACATTTTCGAACAATGTGCCTTTGAATAAAAACGTTTCTTGCGAAACATAGCTGATCTTCCTCGCAATCTCGTTTCTCGGCCATAGCTCCAGCGGAATCCGGTTGATAGACAAATTCCCCGAAGCGATCGGCATGAAGCCCTGAACCGTTTTAAACAACGTCGATTTGCCCGAGCCGCTTTTCCCTACAAACGCCGCCATCTGACCTTGACGGATTGCCAGATTCAATCCTGTCAGAATCGGAACTCCGTCGTACGAAACGGAGAGATCCTTGCTTTCGATCAATGGCTCATGTTCTCTTACGCTCTCTTCCACTACGGCGATACCGCTCTCAATCGTTGACGCCGTTTCCGCCGGCGTTTGGAGGAAAGCTTCGATTCGTCCCATGGCAACCTCGCTGCCCAGCAAGTCGCTAACAAGGTAATTCATTCTTTGAATCGGATTTAGCGCGGCATTGATATAGTTGGCGGAAGCGATAATCAGCCCAACGCTTAAAGCGCCGGACATCGCTTGACCGCTGCCGAATCCATAGACGAGCACGACGAACAGGGCAATGAAGAATGTTCCCGTCTGGCCGGATAGTTGCCGAAACATACCCTCTTTGACGCTTACTTTAATAAGGTCTTTATAAATGATTTCGTTGCGTTGTTCTTCCCATGCTTCCAGACCGAACGATCGAATTTCCCTCGAGCCTTGGATGCTCTCATATAGATAGGATCCGATCTCCTCGTTGTGCGTACGAAGATTGCCGACCGCCCAGCGAATCGGCTTGCTGTAAAGGCGGGGAATCGCCATCACGACCGGAATGGAAATCGCTGCTATCACGCCCAGTCTCCAATCCAGCATAAAAACAATGACAAACGAAAATAACATCTGCGACCATAATATGCATAGGTCAATGACCGTCACATTCATGAACTTCGATGCGGTCGCAGTATCCATCCCCATAAGCGCCATATATTTGCCGGGCCCTGTCTTCTCGATTTCCGGGATAGGAATTTTTCTGATGTGGCGTAGGACGACATTTCTTAAATCAAGCGTAGTCCGGGCCTCCAGATAGCGAAAAATACTGAATCCAATGACCGTAAACGCGGCGGCGGCCAGCGAAAGGCCGATCGATAGGCTTAAAATGGGCAAGAGCAAGTCCATCTTTTTATCAATCAGCACTTGATCGATAAAACGCGAGACAAGAAACGGTTGAATCAGGCCGAGAGCCAGACCGAGGAGGTTCAATAGAAAGGCCAGAACCGTTAATCCCCGTCTGGGGTTCATGTATTGGATCAAACGTCTGTACATCCGTATGCTTTGCATCGATCTATCTCCCTTTTGGAATGCACTCGGCGTTCTAAGCGCCTAAAGTGCAATCCAGCCATTTGTTTGCCGGGTCTCCTAAAGCTCCCCCCAGTTTCGGTATGATTCGCCCGGATATCGCTTGAACGGTTTCAAAATTTTCCAAGAGCATTTCCTCGTCCTCAAAGACGATATCGAAATACAGTTCGAGACGAACGATCAGATGAATCAGCATGACCGAATCAATGCCCATGCTTTGAATCGATTTGGTATCTTCATGTCCCTGTACGAGACTTGCGTGATGAGAGAGATCCGCCACAATCTCACGGATAAATCGTTTGATTTCTTCTTCCATGGAAGTCATCTCGGTCGCTACCTCCCCACAGTTTGGCAAGATTCATAAAATGTCCGGATTTCGGATGCGATAAAGCGAACTTCGTTCTCGGTCATGGCAACATGCATCGGAAGCGACAAAATCTCTCCCGCGTAAAGTTCGGCATGGGGAAAGTCGCCCGCCTTATAGCCTAAATGCGCGTATGCGGGCAATCGATGAACCGGGACCGGATATTGCACGGCCGTCAGTACGCCTTTCTTCTGCAAATGTTTCTTCAATGCATCGCGCAAGCCGTACTTGACCCTTACAACATACAAGTGAAACACGTGGGAATTGTCGTCCGCGAATTCCGGAAGCGTAAGAAACTCCACTGCGCCTAAATAAAAGCGGTAATGGCGAGCAATCTCCCTCCGGCGGTTATTCCAATCGTCCAAGTAACGCAATTTCAATTGCAATGCGCTTGCTTGAATGGGATCCAGCCGGCTATTATATCCGCAAATTTCATGCTGATATCGGACCTCTCCGCCGTGGTTTCTTAATTTGCGCAGCTTTGCAATCATTTCGAATGAAGAAGAGACTACCGCCCCGCCATCGCCAAGCGCCCCCAAGTTTTTATCCGGATAAAAGCTGAAGCAGCCCATCACCCCCCATCGTCCCGCCGCTATTCCGTCAAGGCTTGCGCCTGCCGCCTGGGCGCAATCTTCGATCAATGCGATTCCTCTCTCGGCCGCCCACGGCGCAATCGCTTTCAGATCGGCCATTTTACCGTATAAATGAACGGGAATAATCGCTTTTGTCCGGGACGTTACGCATTCCTTCACCCGCTCCAGGTCGATTAAATAATGTTCGTTGCAGTCGACTAGCACGGGACGCGCTCCGGTATGATGAATCGCGCCGACCGTCGCTACGAATGTATTGGCTGCCGTAATCACTTCGTCGTCCGGCCCCACGCCTAAAGCTTGCAAAGCCAAATAAATGGCGTCGGTTCCGTTCCCCACTCCGACCGTTCCTTCCGCTTGAAGATAAGCGGCAAATGCGGCCTCGAATTCGGAAACCGGAGGACCGCCGACGAAAACGCCTTGCCTTGCGATTTTGGCCACAGCTTCAAGCCACTGTTCCCGAATCATCTCATATTCATATTGTGGCGCTGAAAATAAGATTCTCATCCGGATACTCCTTACTCGGTTGCGAAACAACGCGGATCCGATCCAATAGTTTCATCGTTTCGATTGCTTCTTCCAGCGTAACGGCAAGTTTTCCTTGATTCGTCACAGCATCGGCAAAGGAAGAATAAATCAGTTCCGGTCCTTCCCGCAACGGGCGTTCGTATCGAACGGGCTTGACGGTTTTGCCCGCTTCGTACAGATAAGCTTCGTTATTCGATGCTACGGTTAAGGTAGCTTGATCCCCGCCTACAATCCATATCGGCGCCCCGGCTGAGGAAGCGAAATTGACGTCCATGGAGAGGAGAATGTTCCGATCGGTTTTCATTAGCGCGTGAACATAGTCTTCGACATCCGTATCGTCGCCGCCCCATAAATGTTCCATCGTTGCGCTTACCCCCGAGATCCGGCCCAACTTGAGCTGCAGTAATTGGTCGATGAGATGAACGCCCCAGTCCAGAAGCGCCCCGCCCCCGTAACTTTTTTCATTCCGCCATTGCCGGCGAAATGATTTTACGCCGAAAGCGGCTCCGGACCCGAACATATGATGTCTTCTTTCCACGAATTTTAATACGCCCAAACTGCCTTCTTCGATCATCCGTTTCACCAATAGGAAATCTTGATCGTATCGCCGATTATGGAAAACGGTTACAATTCTTTGTTCCAGCATTGCCGTACGATGCAGTTCAATCGCTTCTTCCGCCGTAACGGTGACAGGCTTTTCCAGCAGAATATGTTTGCCGAACCGCATGCTTGCTTGCGCAAGCTCGAAATGGCTGCCCGGCGGCGTCGCGATTAAAACGGCATCTACGGAGGATTCCAACAATTGCTCCAAATGCGGATAGACGGGAAACCCGCGCTTGGCCGCTAACGATAAACGTTGCGGCGTAATGTCGAATATGCCGCAAACTTGAAATTGGGATAGTTGTTTGAGCAAAGGCAAATGCACCAATTCCACGATTCTGCCGAAGCCGATCATTCCAAGTCGAATCGGACCGCTCATCGCTACACCGCCGACGGAAGGAGCGATTCAATGAGATCGGTTAACGAGCCTACGGTCATAAAAGCTCCCGGATCCAGGCTTTCCTCAGGAAAGCTCACATCAAATTGTTCCTCGATGTAGACCACTAATTGCAGCACCATAATAGAGTCAATAGCCAAATCTTCAAACAATCGCGCCGATTCTTCCAGCGATTCGGGCACGTCCAATTCCAGGTTCTCCGCCATTAGCGTCCGCAATTCGCCGATTATGTCTGTTCGCGTCATATTGATTCACATCTCCATTTCTTGTAATTGTTTTCGACTGATTTTACCGGCAGCCGTTCTCGGAATTTCCCCCACGATCCGAATCGTATTCGGAACTTTATAGGTAGGCAAACGCTTTATGCACCAAGAGCGTATGCTTGATTCGTCAATATATCCGTCTCCGACAATGAGGGCTTGAACGGCTTCCCCCCAAATGTTATGACCGGTTTTATGCACAATGCATTCCTTCACGCCGGGCATTTGCAGAATGACAGACTCTACTTCGGCAGGGATGACTTTGAAACCCGAAACGTTAATCAAATCGTCCATTCTGCCGAATACATGCAGCCGATCGGTACGAAGATCGTAACAGCCCATATCTTTCGTCCTGACCAGGTTTGTGCCGTTCGCGTTCGCAACCACGATTTCCCCTTTTCCTTCCCCGCCGCCGCCGCTTGCATCGATCGTAACGCGAAGATGCTTCAACGGAATCCCCACATCGGTCGCCGAGCATGGACGTTTGCTGACCGATATGCAGCCGGCCTCGGTGCAGCCGTATTGCTGCCACACTTCCTCCGTTCGCGATTTCATCCGATCCAGGAGTACCTCGGAAGGAGGCGAGCCCGATACGACCATCTTGTAAAAACGATCCTCTCCTTTCGAAAGCGCATCCATAACATGAAAAAGAAAAGGAACGGCATATACAATGGGTCTGCGCAACGATCTGATCGTATGAAGCGCGAATTTCGGATTTTTATCCTCAACGATAATCGGTTCGTCCCCCCTTGCAACGGAAGCCATCACGCCTGTAATCAAGCCGAAGGAATGCGTTACCGAGACCAGAATAACGGGCTGCATAACCGGCGTTTCCGCAAACAAATCGTTATAACCGTCCACTTCGGTATCGACCTGTTTCCATTCCCGCGCGATAAGCGACGGAGCCCGGGATGTGCCCGAACTATACTGCAAGATCGAAGGCGCGTAATCGGCAGCGGATGCAGATAGACGATATAGGTTGTCCCACTTGCGATAGATCAAGTAAGAGCAGCCCGATTGTTCGGCCAATTCAAGCGCCGACTCGAACGGAGTGCTGCCATGCATCAGTAGAACCGAACCGTCACGCTCCTTCATGTATAAAACAGCGGCGATCAGATCGAAGGCATGATGCAGGCATATGGCATATCTTTGGCCTACCGGATTACGGTATTCTTCTCTGTTGCGCATTTCGCGATAACGGACTTCGAATGCAGCCTTGTCGAATTTCTGACTATCAACCGACAACATGATTCCACCTCTTAACAAATTAACCAAGTGATGGTATAGTAGTTAAAGAAAACTATTCCACGACATAATTTTACTCTTTGTACTATAGGCCGACAATAAACAATTCTTCAGATTCTTGTTTATTCTTCAGGATTTTTACTAGGTGAGGTGACATGATTATGCTTGAAGCTCTATTACATTCCTTTCCGGTTACATTCATTTCCTTCCATTCGCCGGAGTCGCCGGAATGGATCAGCCCGTACTTTCAGATCGTATGGCTGGATTGCCCCGGAGAAGAAACGGAACTCCTCTTCGCCCCGCCCGGTATACCCATTCGTGTTAAGACAACTTGTTCTAACTACTCCTGTCTATCCTTCGAATCGCAATTGTTCCTCTCTATGGAGGAATTGACGGAAACGGCGCAGCCCGTAGAAATGAAAGCAACGCCGCATGTCCGTGATATGCTCCGTTTGATCGAATCTTTGAAAGCGCAACCATTATCCGCATCTTGTAAAATTAAGCTATCGAGTCTCGTTGCTTGCTTAGCGTCCGAATTTATGCAATACATCGTTTCTGAGCGGCAAACCCGCCGGCATGATACAAATATTAAGCGGAAACCGCTCGATCTCATCAACGGAAAATCAATAATTTACGCTACCCGTTATATGAAAGTCAATATGGGCAATCCGCATTTGTCTCTGCACGATATCGCACAATCGATCGGATACCATCCCAACTATTTCTGCCAGGAATTCAGCAAAATATTTGCCGTCTCCCCGATCCGTTTCCTGAATCGGTTAAGGCTGAATCGAACGTTGCGATTGCTCGCTCAAACCGAATATACCGTGAAGGAAATTTGCAAATTCGTTGGCATATCCGATCCCAGCCGCTTAAGCAGAATGGTGAAATCCGGCACAGGCATGACTCCGCTCGAATTCAGACGCTTCATTTCGCAAAAACGGGACGGCAAAGGAGAAAATATATGGCAAAAGTTTTATTTGTCAATGGCCCGGCCAGCGGGCATGTCTATCCGACTCTAGGTTTGGTGGAAGAATTGGCGGCCCTTGGGGAGGAAATTACCTATGTATCAAGCCATGAATTTCGCAGCCAACTGGAACGGTTGAACGTTGCATTCGTCGCTTACGATAATTTTCTGAGCCGGGACAATCCTTTCGATACCCAGCTATATATGTCTTTCGTGCTAAAGATTTTGAAGTCATACGAAGTGATACTGCCAATTGTTATGGAGTTGGCGGAACGGCATTCCTTCGATTATTTCATTCACGATTCCATGTACGGCTGCGGAACCGCGATCGCCGATTTGTTGGGCATTCCGCATATCGCTGCCTGCACATCCTTTATACATGCCGAACGGTTTACAAATAAATCGGACAAGGAAGCCAATCGGTTGCAGGAAAACCTGCTCCTCTTGAAACGGTTCAGGGTCTTGGCCGCCGGCATCGAGCGTAAATTCGGGCTAAAACGGAGGGTCGAAATTCATAACGTATTTTTCAACGAAGGAAACATCAATCTCGTATTCACGTCCGAACAATTTCAACCTTTCGGCGGGACGTTGGATGGCCGGTTTAAATTTATCGGCCCATGTTTGACGAACCGGTTTGATTCGGCGGCGAATTGTCAAACCGAGGAGCGTGACCGTGACAAACGAACGATCTATATTTCGATGGGTACGGTGTACAATGACGTCAGATCGCTGTATGAGCTTTGTTGCGAAGCGTTGTCTTCCTTCGACGGGCGAGTGATCATGTCGGTCGGGAATCAAGTGGATCTGAATGCGCTTGAAGGGAAAATCCCGCCTCATTTCACCGTCGTTCGATTCGCCCCGCAATTGGAGGTATTGCGGCGTTCGGATTTGTTCATTACGCATGGCGGGATGAACAGCGTCAACGAGGCGCTATACTATCATGTTCCGCTAATTGTCGTTCCGATGGCGGCGGATCAACCTATGGTCGGGGAACGGGTCGCGGAGCTGGGCGCGGGAATCATGCTGGATCGGCACACGATGACGGCGGACCGTTTGCGCGATGCCGTCGAAGAAATTTTGCATACGCCCGAATTTGCTGTTCATAGCGCCCGGATCGGAGACGGCTTGCGAGCCGCCGGGGGACAGAAGAAAGCGATTGAGGAAATTCGGAGGTTCAAAGAGGCGCATAACATTAAGCGGTAATCGATTGAAACGCAAAAAGACCGCTTCATCATTAGTCATTCGTATGTTCTAATGATGGGGCGGTTTGCTTGGCCGAGGGCGATGTTCGTCCGTTGCGATCCCCCTCCTCTTACAACCTCAAAAAACCGGCAGTCACGCGTTTCTCCCAAAATATGCAAGTCGACAAAGAATGGCGTTACGTCAGACTCAATATTTTCAACACGGCAATTTCGTCGCAGCAATGCTGTTTTTTGCAATGTACGCAGTCCGTCCATACTTTCTCGGGAAAAATTTCTTTTTGCACGACTTCGAATCCGTTTTTTTGAAAAAATCTCGCTTCATACGTTAGCGCCATCACTTTCGGAATTTGCTGCGCTCTCGCTTCTTCGACCAGGTAGTCCACTAACAGTGTGCCAAGACCTTGTCCCTTGTGGGTCTCCACGATGCCGAGCGACCGTATTTCCACCAAATCGCTGCCTAGCCGGCATAATGAGCCGCAGCCGACGACCGTTCCTTCGCTCTCAGCGACGACGAAGTTGTCGATCTGCTCCAGCAGCACTTTGCGCGACCTCGGCAGCATAATTCCTTTCTCCGCATACCCTTCTATTAATTGATATAATGCCTCCACATCGTCCGTGGTTGCTTTTCTGCATATCGCCGGCATGGTGTTCCCCTCCCGCAACGCTCCGGTTCATTTTCAAGTAATATGAATAAATATACAACAGATGGTATAAAATCGCAAGATGAATTTGTCCGGGCCGCGGTGAAAAATAATCGGACACGCCAAGTCGCGCGGCAACTGCATAAGTGCCGTTGTAACGAAAGGAAACATCGCGTACCGCGGCGCCTGCGGAGTGGGGATGCGCTGCGCTTTTGGCGTGGGAGTGTGCTTCGCTTTGGGTAGGGATGTGCTTCGCTTTTGGCTGGGGGTGCTTCGCTTTTGGGCGGGGTGTGCTCGCTTTTGTGTGGGAGTGTGCTTCGCTTTTGGCTGGGGGTGTGTTTCACTTTTGGGCGGGGTGTGCTTCGCTTTTGGCTGGGAGTGTCTTTACATTTGGGTGGGAGAGTGCTTCTCTTTTGCGTGGAACTGGGCTGTACTTTTTCCGGTTTGGGAACGAAATTGCCTTCTTAAGACATCGCTGGGCGCTATTTCACCCCGATTTCGCTTCGAAAACCCGGTTTTAGGAACGGATATGCTCTATTAACGAATGGAAATTCGCTAATAAGGTAAAACCGTTCCCAATATGCTCAAAAACTTGGTAGGCAGCCGAAAATAGCGAATTTCGGGGCGCTGACAGGGACTTTTTAGGAACTTCGTAACGAATCGGTGGTGAAGTAAAATTGTTTGTGTAACAAATTTTGGAGTCTTTTCAGACAACAAAAAAGTAGGGTATTCTCGGGATTGACCAAAACCACCAAGAAAGGAACCCTACTCATGAATAATGTACACGAAAATGGCCTCAATGATCTACTTGAAAATCTTGTAAGAGAGTTTGTCAAAGAAAAATTAGAGTTCATCATGAATGAAGAGATGTCTAACTTTCTAACCAATGAACAGCAGCACACACGCAATACCCGTAACGGCTACTATGAGCGTACGTTAGACACTCGTTACGGAAAGATAGACAATCTTCAAGTGCCGCGGGATCGCCGTGGTGAATTCCATACGCAAGTATTCGAGCCTTACCAACGTCGCGACGGTTGGCTTGAGGAAGCAGTCATCCACATGTACAAAGGTGGAATGAGTACGCGAGATGTCGCTACGTTCATCGAAGGCATGTTCAAAAGCCAGTATTCACCGACCACAGTCAGTAACATTACGAATACCGTGTTACAGGACATCGAAGCATGGAATCAGCGTCCGTTAGATACACGGTACTCTGTCATCCATCTTAACGGGATTTACTGTAAATTAAAGCGACAAACCGTTGAGAGCGAAGTCATTTATGTGGCTATGGGTATCAATGTATACGGGAACCGGCAAATTCTTGGTTTTTATGTTGGTGGCCAGGAAAGCGCCAACGGTTGGAGAGAGGTCCTTCGTGATCTGTACAACCGTGGAGCTAAGGAAGTCTTACTGGGCGTTTTCGACAGCCTTTCCGGGCTTGATGAAGCTTTTAAAGAGACGTATCCAAAAGCGGACGTGCAGCATTGCATCACGCATAAGATGCGCAATACGTTCCCCAAAATCCGCGTACAAGATAAAGTGGAAGTCATGGATGATCTCAAGACCATCTACAACGCCGAGGACATCGATTTGGCTCATCAAGCGTTTGAAGAAGTAAAAGTGAAGTGGGGCAAGAAATACCCAAAAGAAATGGCATCATGGGAAAAACAATTGCCCACACTGCTTACGTTTTACAAGTATCCGGCCATGATCAAAGAGGCGATCTACACCTCCAATGCCATTGAGCGCACCATGAAAGAGATCCGCAAGCGTTTACGCCCGATGAATAGCCTGCCGAACATGGAAGCGGCAGAAAAGATCGTCTACTTATTCTCGGTTGACTATAACGAAAGATGGTCACAGCGAGTCATCCGTGGTTTTGCAGATCTTGAGACGAAACAAAAACTTATGGACATGTTTAAAGATCGTTACGAAAGCAAGGAGTGTGATACTGCAGGAACGACCAGTGTTGAAAATGAAGGCCAAGTAGCCTAGATGAAAGCTGATGAGAATCTTCAAACTGGTATCCCAAATGGAAAATCCTACAACCTTACACAAACTTCTTGACGGTACCGAATCGGTCGATTTTATACGAAATTTCATACACAAATCACGATTTGAGCCCTGATCCAGCAAAGGTAGACGAAAAATCATACATAATGTGTGACGCCCGGATCGAATCGCTCGATTTCATACGAAATTTCATACACAAATTGGCGATAAGAGGACTGATTCTGTAAATTAGTGTGAAAAATCATACACAGTGTGCAAGCGCATGGTCAAGTCCATTATTGTGTGTAAAATGATCCTCGTTGAGATTGTGCTAGCCAATCCGAACTACTTTTGAATCACCTTTTTTCCTGGTCTTGCGCCATTCGAGGAACTCTGCCATATCGAAATATTT